>JAEWCK010000017.1 GCA_023390675.1 Pseudomonadota bacterium | reverse complement strand
CCTCTACGCTTTCCGAAATACGCGGAAAAGATTTAGGCCGCAGCCTTCACCTTCTCGGCCGCAACCGCGAAGCGGTTCGAAAGCGGCTGAGCGGCGTCGCTGGTCAGCTTGATCAGCGCCTCGGTGTTCTTCGAAGCTTCCGCGACGTACGAGTCGAACGCGGTGCGGAAGAAGTCGCTCTGGAGCTTGAACAGCTCGGTCGGCGACTTGACGGTGGCGAGCGTCTTGAGCGTCGCGGTCGCGCTCTCGAACGACTTGCGGCTATACTCGGCGGCGTCCTGGCCGAGGGTCTCGAAGCCCTTGGCGGCGATGCGGCCCGACTCGACCAGCGCCTCGACATTGCCCTTGGCGAAGTCGTTGGCGTCCTCGACCAGCTTGGTCGACTTCTCGACGGCGGCCTTGGTGCGGTCGTTCATGTCGGCGAAGAAGGCCTGCGCCTTCGCGGTGGTGTTCTCGATCACGGTTTCCATGGTGATTTCCTTGGCGGTCGGCGCAACCGTCCCCTCGACGGCAGCGGCGGTGTTGACGGTTTCCGTAGTGGCCTCGACAACAGGCTCCACGACGGCTTCGACGGTTTCGATCACTTCCTGCGGTGCTGCTTCCACGGCCGGGACCGGCTCGACGGGCTGAGTCGCGACGATCGTCTCGACTGCCTTGGGCGCGGGCTTCTCAGCCTTGGGGGCAGCAACAGGCGCCTTGGGCGCGGCCGGCTTCGCAGCGCGCGCCGCGGGCTTCCGAGCGGCGGCCTTCGGCGTGCCGTTCTTGGGTCCCTTGGTGGCCATTGAAACACTTCCCCTGCAATTGCTGCGATGCACCATGTAGTTTTTTGTGCGCTGCAATGCAAGTATATTTTTGTGCACTGCACAAAAATAGTTTTACGCTACGGAAAGCGCGGGTTAGCGCGTCCGGACATAGTCTCCCGGCGCGTCGGCGAGCGGCTTGAGCTTGCCCTTCCCCGGCACGCGCGCACCCTTGGCGGGCACCTTCGCAGCGTCGAGCGATTCGAGCCAGCCGATCCAGTCGGGCCACCAGCTCCCTTTGGTCTCCTTCGCGCCCGCGAAGAACTCGCCGAATGTCTCGACCTTCTCGTCGTTGGTCCAATATTGGTATTTGCCCGCCGCCGGCGGATTGACCACGCCGGCGATGTGCCCCGAGCCTGCGAGCACGAACTTCAAGGGGCCCTTGAAGTGGTGCGTGACCTTCCACACCGATTGCGCCGGCGCGATATGGTCCTCGCGCCCCGCCTGGATATAGGCCGGCGTCGTCACCTTCGAGAGATCGATCGGCGTGCCTCCGATCGCCAGCGCGCCCGCCTCAACCAGCTTGTTGTCGCGATAGAGGTCGGTCAGATAGTCGAGATGCCAGCCCGCGGGCAGATTGGTGACGTCCGAATTCCAGTGGAGCAGGTCGAACGGCGCATAGTCCTGCCCCATCAGGTAATTGTTGGTGACGTAATTCCAGATCAGGTCGCGGCCGCGCAGCAGGTTGAAGGTCGCGGCCATGTAGCGCCCGTCGAGGAACCCTTCGCCGCCCAGCGACTTGATCAGCGCGAGCTGGTCGTCGTCGACGAACATCGAGAGATCGCCCGCCTCCGAGAAATCGACCTGCGCGGTGAAGAAGGTAGCCGAGACGACCTTGTCCGCCTGCCCGCGCGCCGCGAGCACGGCCAGCGTCGCGGCGAGCGTGGTGCCGGCGACGCAATAGCCGATCGTGTGGACGGCATCGACGCCGAGCAACTCGCGCACCGTGTCGATCGCGTCGATCTGCCCGCGCTCGACATAATCGTCCCAGCGTACGTCCTTCATGCTCGCGTCCGCCGACTTCCACGAGACGACGAATACGGTCAGCCCCTGCTCGACCGCCCAGCGGATGAAGCTCTTCTCAGGCGTCAGGTCGAGGATGTAGAAGCGATTGATCCAGGGCGGGAAGATGATCAGCGGCGTCTTGTAGACCTGCCCGGTCGCCGGCGCATATTGGATCAGCTCATAGAGCGGGGTGCGCTTGACGACCTTGCCGGGCGTCATCGCGAGGTTGCGGCCTAGCTCGAACGCGTTCGGATCGACCTGCGTCATCTGCCCTTTGCCGAGGTCGCTCAGCATGTGGCTGAGGCCCTTGAGCAGGCTCTCGCCCTTGGTCTCGACGATCTTCTCGAGCACCTGCGGATTGGTCGCGGGGAAGTTGGTCGGGCTCACTGCGTCGATGAAGCCCCTGGTCGCGAAGCGGATCTGCTCCTTCTGCTTCGGATCGACGCCCTCGATCGCATCGACCCCCTTCAGCATGTGATCGGCAATGACGAAATAGCTCTGGCGCAGGAAATCGAACACCGGCTCCTCGCGCCATTGCGGCGCCTTGAAGCGCTTGTCCTTCGCCTGCTCGGGCGTCTCCGCGAAGGGCTCGGCGTTGGCGGGATCGAGGAAGCGCTGCCAGAGCTGCATCGTATCGGCCCAGAAGCCCGCGGTCGCGCGCAGCGCCGCGGTGGGATCGAGCGCGGGCGCGGGCAGGCCCTGGAAGGCGTCGAGCCCGTGCTCGAGCATCATCTGCTGCGCGCGGCCCAGCACCCAGGTCCAGTGCTGGAGCTCCTCGAGGCTCGGGGTCGGCGGGGTCGTGCTCTCTGCCATGGCCTTTCCTCTCATGTTCGCGGGGGCTGGACTAGTAGGATTTCGTATGATCTGTTCTTTTTATGTTCCGATCGACACCCATGCCGACTCGCAGTCCGCCGTCCCCGCAGCTCACCACCCGCACGTACGGCAGAGCGCGCAAGCATGCGCACGAGTGCGAACATTGGGACCTTTCGGGCTTGCCCGCCTCGGTCATCGGCGCTTTCCGCTCCTCTCCGATTGGCGTAGTAACGCGAATGGACGCGCCGCGTCTCCACAACTCCCGCATATGAGAAGGTCGAATGTCCGACGAGTTCTACCGCATCAAGCGCCTGCCCCCGTACGTGATCGCCGAAGTCAACGGCATGCGGGCAGCGGCGCGTGCGGGCGGCGAGGACATCATCGACCTCGGCATGGGCAATCCCGATCTGCCGCCGCCGCCGCATGTCATCGACAAGCTCATCGAGGTTGCGCGGAAGCCCGATGCGCATGGCTACTCGCAGTCCAAGGGAATTCCGGGGCTGCGCCGCGCCCAGGCGAACTATTATGCGCGTCGCTTCGGCGTCGACGTGGATCCCGAGACCGAAGTCGTCGTCACGATGGGGTCGAAGGAGGGGCTGGCCAGTCTCGCCACCGCGATCACAGCCCCGGGCGACGTGATCCTCGCGCCCAATCCCAGCTACCCAATCCACACCTTCGGCTTCATCATCGCGGGCGCGACGATCCGCGCAGTGCCGACCACGCCCGACGAGGCCTATTTCGAGAGCCTCGAGCGCGCGATGAACTTCACCGTCCCGCGCCCCTCGATCCTCGTCGTCAATTATCCGTCGAACCCGACCGCCGAGACCGTCGATCTCGCTTTCTACGAGCGCCTCGTCGCTTGGGCGCGCGAGAACCAGGTCTGGATCGTCTCCGACCTCGCTTATTCCGAGCTCTATTATGACGGCAAGCCGACGGTCTCGATCCTCCAGGTCAAGGGCGCCAAGGACGTCGCGGTCGAGTTCACTTCGCTCTCCAAGACCTATTCGATGGCCGGATGGCGGATGGGCTTCGCGGTGGGCAACAAGAAGCTGATCGCCGCGATGACGCGCGTGAAGTCGTATCTCGATTACGGCGCCTTCACGCCGATCCAGGCCGCGGCCTGCGCGGCATTGAACGGCCCGCAGGACATCGTCGAGCGCAACCGCCAGCTCTATCACAAGCGCCGCGACGTGCTGGTCGAGAGCTTCGGCCGCGCCGGCTGGGAGATCCCGAGCCCGCCCGCGAGCATGTTCGCCTGGGCCCCGCTGCCGCCCGCGCTCGCGCATCTGGGCTCGCTGGAGTTCTCCAAGCAGCTGCTGACCGAGGCCAAGGTAGCGGTCGCGCCGGGCGTGGGTTACGGCGAGAATGGCGAGGGGTTCGTTCGGATCGCGATGGTCGAGAACGAGCAGCGCCTGCGCCAAGCCGCGCGCAACGTGAAGCGCTATCTCCAGTCGATGGGAGTCAATACGGCCGCGAAGACGGGCTGAGCTATTCCGCGGCCCGCGCCTCGGGCTCGTCGGCGGCGATCTCTTCGGGCAGCGCCCAGTGGAGGTCGCCCTTGCCGAGCGGCCGACCGTCATGGCTCAGCACCTGGACGGGCTGGATCGGCTGGCGATCACGCGCGTCGACCAGCACCGGATAGGCCGGCACGCCGGTCTCCCAGCGCTCGCCCCATTGGCGGAGCGAGATCATCGTGGGCAACAGCGCATAGCCCTTGTCGGTGAGGCAATATTCGATCTTGCGGCGGTCCTCGGCCATCGGTCGTCGCTCGAGGATTCCCTTGTCGACCAGTCGCGCGAGCCGGTTCGCGAGGATGTTGCGCGCGATGCCGAGCTCGGACTGGAATTCCTCGAAATGATGCAGCCCGTTGAAGGAGCCGCGCAGGATCAGGAACGACCAGCGCTCGCCCATCGCTTCCAGCGCTGCCGGCAAGCTGCACTCACTCGCAAGCTCGCGCAGCGACTCTCGGATCGCACCACCCATGACGGAACACCTTACTCCAAAGCCGACGTAGCGGAAACCGGATAACTTCTTGCGCCGCAGCAAAAGTTTCTGGTTGCAACTTATATTGATGTCAATTAGAAGTCGAGTCGCAGCTTCGGTTGCGAATCCAAGACCCCAGGAGGACCCCATGACGAATTTCCGTGCCGTCGCGGCAGCTGCCGCGGCAACGCTGGCGCTCATCCCCTCCGCCGGCATCGCGCAGGGCGCCACCCGCGGCTATTACGTCGCGACCGCGGCCAGCGCCCCCGCCAAGACCAGCCTCGTCACGCGCTCGGCGCTGTGGAAGTGCGCCGACGGCACCTGTGTCGCCGCCAAGACCAATGCGCGCGACGACATCGTCTGCCAGCTCGTCGCCAGGGAAGTCGGCAAGCTCACGGCGTTCCGCGCGAACGGCAATGATTTCGACGCCGACGCGCTCGCCGCCTGCAACGCCAAGGCCCGCTAAGCCACAATATCATTGCATTGCAGCAGCACGGAGCCCCATGTTGGCTCCGTGCTGCGCCAATATGAACTCGTAGACCGGGTCCTTTCCTACGACCCTGACGCCGACGAGGCGCTGCTCAACCGCGCCTATGTGTTTTCGGTCAACGCGCATGGTACGCAGAAGCGTGCATCGGGCGATCCCTATTTCAGCCATCCGATCGAAGTCGCGGGCATCCTGACCGACCTCCATCTCGACGATGAGACGATCGCGACGGCGATCCTCCACGACACGATCGAGGACACCGTCGCCACACCCGAGGAGATCCACCGCCTGTTCGGCGACAATGTCGCGCGGATGGTCGATGGTGTCACCAAGCTCTCTAGGATCGACGCGCAGAGCGAGAACGAGCGCGCCGCGGAGAACCTCCGCAAATTCCTGCTCGCGATGTCCGACGACATCCGCGTGCTGCTGGTCAAACTCGCCGACCGGCTGCACAACATGCGCACGCTCCATTATATCAAGAACGAGGAAAAGCGTCGCCGCATCGCGCGCGAAACGATGGACATCTATGCGCCGCTCGCCGAGCGGATCGGCATGTACGAGTTCATGAAGGAGATGCAGAGTCTCGCCTTCAAGGAGCTCGAGCCCGAGGCCTTCGAATCGATCAACCGCCGCCTCGATGCGCTCAAGGTCGAGGGCGAGGACCGCATCGCCAAGATCGCATCGGGATTGAAGCTGCTGCTCTCGCGCGGCGGGATCGAGGCGGAGGTCTCGGGGCGCGAGAAGCACCCTTATTCGATCTGGAAGAAGATGTCCGAGCGGCACGTGTCGCTCGAGCAATTGAGCGACATCATGGCGTTCCGCGCGATCGTCGGCACCGAGGAGGAATGCTATCGTGCGCTGGGGGTGATCCACCGGCGTTGGCCGATGGTGCCCGGGCGCTTCAAGGATTACATTTCGACGCCCAAGCGCAACGGCTATCGCTCGCTCCACACCAGCATCATCCACGCCGGCGACACGCGCGTGGAAATCCAGATCCGCACGCAGGAGATGCACGCCCAGGCCGAATTCGGCCTCGCCGCGCACTGGGCGTACAAGGCGAGCGGCGTGCGGCCCGACACGCAGGTGAGCTGGATCCGCGACCTGATCGAGATCCTCGACCATGCCGAGAGCCCCGAGGAGCTGCTCGAGCATACGCGGATGGCGATGTACCAGGATCGGATCTTCGCCTTCACCCCCAAGGGCGAACTGATCCAGCTGCCCAAGGGCGCGACGCCGATCGACTTCGCCTATGCAGTCCACTCGAACCTCGGCGACCAGGCAGTGGGCGCCAAAGTGAACGGCCGCGTCGTGCCGCTCCGCACCGAGATCGCGCAGGGCGACCAGGTCGCGATCCTTCGCTCGAAGGCGCAGGAGCCGCAGGCCAACTGGCTCAACTTCGCGATAACTGGCAAGGCGCGCGCGGCGATCCGGCGGCACATCCGCCACAAGGAGCGCGAAGAGACGGTCAAGCTCGGGCGCAAGCTTTATGATGCGATCGTCCAGCGGCTGCCGACACCACCGGGGGAGAATGCGATCGGCGACGCGGTAAAGCGGCTCAAGCTGACCGATGAAACCACGCTGATGGAGGCGATCGCGCATCGCAAGATCACCGACGCGCAAGTGATGGACGCCGTGATGCCGGGTTCGGCGGCCGAAGCCGAGCACGAATTGCCTCCGCAAGCGCACGCGATCGAGATCAAGGGCCTGACGCCCGGCGTGGCGTTTCACCTCGCCGAGGATTGCCGGCCGGTGCCGGGCGACCGGATCGTCGGCATCCGCCACGAGGGCGCGCCGATCGCCGTCCACCGCATCGAGTGCCCCCGCCTCGCGGCGAGCGACGAGGAGGATTGGGTCGATCTGAGCTGGGGCGACAAGGCCGAGGGCGGCACGGCGCGGATCAACGTCACGCTCAAGAACGAGCCCGGCGCACTGGGCGCGGTCGCGACGCTGATCGGCCAGCACAAGGCCAATATCCTCGGGCTCAGGATGGACAATCGCGACACCACCTTCCACGAGAACCTGATCGATCTCGAAGTGCGCAATGCCGCGCACCTGATGCGGCTGCTGGCGGCGCTGAGGGCCGCGGACGCCGTGAGTTCGGCCGAGAGGGTTTAGTCTCCGAAGTTATCGAAGTTCGCGCGTATGAGGGCCGAATCCCGCTTGACTACTCTGTGATACAGAGTATTAGCTCTGTATCACAGAGTAAGCGGAGATTCGTCCGATGCAAAGACTGATGTCGCTGGCGCTTGCGCTGGCGGCGCCGGTGGCGCTCGCCCCGGCGCTTCACGCCCAGACCGCCCCCGCCGCGCCCCAAGGCGTCGCGGTGCGCGACGACGGGCTCGTCGCGACGTGGTACCCGCCCGCGAGCGGCAGGCGCGGGCCCGCGATCCTCGTGCTCGGCGGTTCCGAGGGCGGCGAAGGCGGCGGCAAGCGGATCGCCGCGGCGTTCGCAGCCAAAGGCTATGGCGTGCTCGCGCTCGCCTGGTTCAAGGCCGAGGGGCTGCCGCAGCAACTGCAACAAGTGCCGCTCGAATATTTCGGCAAGGGCATCCGCTGGCTGCAGGCCAACCCGCTCGTCGAGCCCGAGCATGTCGGGCTCTACGGAATCTCGAAGGGCGGCGAGGCGGCCTTGCTCGTCGCGGCGCGCGAGCCGGGCGTCAAGGCCGTGGTCGCGGCGGTGCCGAGCTCGGTCGCGTGGCAGGGAATCAACTTCGCCAACTATGCCGATGTCCAGTCGAGCTGGAGCGTGGGCGGGCAGCCGCTTCCCTATCTCGCCTACGACACGAGCGCACCGTTCACGTCGGTGCTCGATCTCTACCAGCGCTCGCTCAAGCACGCCGCCGAGCATCCCGAAGCCGCGATCCCGGTCGAGCGGATCGCCGGGCCGGTGCTGCTGCTGTCGGCGAAGGACGACACGCTATGGCCCTCATCGGCGATGTCCGACGCCGTGATCGCGCGGCTCGACGCCAGGGGCTTCAGGTTCCGCCACGAGCATATCGCCTATCCCGACGCCGGGCACGGGGCGCTCTCGCCTTCCGACGGACGCGGCGCGGCGAGCAATTCGGGCTACCAGAACATGGGCGGAACCGAGGCCGGAAACGGCTTTGCGCGGCGCGACGCCTGGGCCAGAACCTTCGCCTTCTTCAACGCGAGCATCGGAGCGCCGGAATGATCGACAAGCAGGACGCCGCGAGCGCGCTCGCCTCGATCGAGACCGCGCGCCGCCGTTCTGGCGAGCTTCGCCGCTATGCCAATGCCGGGAGCAAGCTGATCGGCTGGGGGCTGGTGTGGCTGGTGTGCAACCTGTGCACCCAGTTCGCGCCGGTCTGGGGATCGAAGAGCTGGCTGGTCGGTGTGCCGATCGGCGTGCTCTGGTCGATGACGGGGCCGGGCCTCGGCGGCGACGCGGGACAAGGCGCGGGGCGCTATGCGCTGACCGGGCTCGCCGTGGCGGGCTTCCTTGCGGCGGTTCTCGCGGTTGCGGGCGTGCGCGATCCGCTACAGGCGAACGCGATCGTCTCGCTGATCGTGGCGGTGGTCTATGTCAGCGTCGGCATCTGGACGGGGCCGCGCTTCGCCTGGATCGGGCTGCTGCTCGCGGCGCTGGTGCTCGGCGGCTGGTTCGGCGACCGCGAACACATCGCCTTGTGGCTGGGCGTGGGCGGCGGCGGCGCGCTGATCGTCTCGGGCCTGTGGCTGAGGCGCGCATGAGCGAGGCGCCCGACGAAGTCGTCCACCAGTCGACGCGGCTCAGGATCCTCGCCTCGCTCGACGCCGAGCCGGGCGGCGGCCCGCTCGATTTCACGCGGTTGAAGGCGATCACCGGCGCGACCGACGGCAATCTGGGGGCGCACCTCGCGACGCTGGAGAAGGCGGGATACGTTTCGATGGAGAAGCAGCCGGCAGGGAAACGCTTCCGCACGCTCGTGTCGATCACCGCGGCGGGGCGCGCGGCGTTTCTGGGACATCTGGCGTTCCTCAAGGCGATCGTGGGGGAGCGGTAAGGTCCCCGCTTTCAATGCTCGTCACCCGGCCTTGTGCCGGGGTCCACTCCCCCGCGAGCGAGCAGCAAGAGGCTCCAGGGGCTCACTTGGCCGCACAGTGGACCCC
>JAEWCK010000379.1 GCA_023390675.1 Pseudomonadota bacterium | reverse complement strand
ATACTGGGCCCCGGCCTTCGCCGGGGATAAAGTCCCGCATCGTTCGGGGGGTCTGGATGAACCACGAAAACCGGATCCGGGAGATGGAGCGCGCGGCCGTCGAGCGCTGGTTCGGGCATTCGCCGCTTGGCGCGCTGTTCGATACGGGCGACGGGCGGATGCTCCAGATCGGCGCCGAGGCCATCGAAGCCACGCGCGCCGAAGCCTTTGCAGTCATCGACAAGTTCCTCGTCGAGAGCCGACCACCGCCGCAATGGGCGATGGTCGGCGTGATCGTCGCCTTCACCTGCGCGTTGCTCGCGCTCCAGCCGCTGCTGGGGCTCGGCGGCGCGCAGATCGGCGGGATCGTCGCAGGGGGACTGATCCTCTGGCACGCCGACGACGTGTGGCGCCTGTTCCGCTATCGCCGCGACTTGAAGGCGCTACGCGCGCGCACTGCGGCAGGGCTGGGTGCGCGCGCCCCGCTGCCGGATGAACTCGCAGCACGCTATCGCCGGGGCAATCCGTGGCGGATAGCGCTGCATATCTGGGTGTTCGGACTGATCGCCATCGCGCTGCTCACGCAGCATTTCATGCCCGTCGACGCAGTGAGCGCCGCCTTCCTGCCGATCGCGCTCGGCGCGGTCGGGATCGGCTGGCTGCTCTATTTCCTCGCGCGCCGCGTCGATCTCGCCCAGGCGCGCGTGGCGACATTGGCATCGCGCCCGACACCGCCTATCTCGCCCCCCTGAGCCGAGACAGGAGAGTGCGGGTGGCCGAATACGATTATGACCTGTTCGTGATCGGCGCCGGCTCGGGCGGGGTGCGCGCCTCGCGAGTCTCGGCCGCCTATGGCGCCAGGGTCGCGGTCGCCGAGGAATATCGCGTCGGCGGCACTTGCGTGATCCGCGGCTGCGTACCCAAGAAGCTGCTCGTCTATGGCGCGCATTTCGCCGAGGACCTGAAGGACGCGCGCCGCTTCGGCTGGAACGTCCCCGATTGCGATTTCGACTGGGCAGTGCTGCGCGACAACGTGCTGGCCGATGTCGACCGGCTGAACGGTCTCTATACCCAGACGCTCCACAACAACAATGTCGAGACCTTCCTCGAACGCGCCACCGTCACAGGCCCACATGAAGTCACGCTGGCAAGCGGCAAGGCAGTCACCGCGAAGAACATCCTGATCGCCACCGGCGCGCATCCGCACGTGCCCGATTTCCCGGGCAGCGACCTCGGCATCACGTCGAACGAGGTCTTCCATCTGGATTCGCTGCCCCGGCGCATCCTGATCGCGGGCGGCGGCTATATCGCCAACGAATTCGCCGGAATCTTCAACGAATTCGGCAGCCATGTGACTTTGGTCAATCGCACCGACGTGATCCTGCGCGGCTACGATCATTCGATGCGCGACCGGCTGCTCCAGATCTCGCTGATGAAGGGGATCGATTTCCGCTTCCACGCCGAGGTCAAGGGGATCGACAACACCGGAGACGGCACGCTCAAGGTCACGCTGACCAGGCACGAGCCGGTCGAGGTCGATTGCGTGCTGTTTGCCACCGGCCGCGTGCCCAACACGAAAGGGCTGGGGCTCGAGGATGTGGGCGTCGAGCTCGATGCCAAGGGCGCGGTCAAGGTCAATGCCGACAACAAGTCTTCGGTCGATTCGATCTATGCGGTGGGCGACGTCACCAATCGCGTCCAGCTGACTCCCGTTGCGATCCGCGAGGGGCAGGCCTTCGCCGACACGGTCTTCGGCGGGAAGCCGCATCAGGTCGATTACGCGAACATCCCCAACGCCGTGTTCAGCCACCCGCCGATCGCCGGGGTGGGCATGACCGAGAGCGAGGCGCGCAACAAGCTCGGATCGGTCGCGATCTACACCTCGGACTTCCGCGCGATGAAGAATGTTCTCGCGGACCGGCACGAGCGCGCGCTCTACAAGATGGTCTGCGACGGCACGACGGGGAAGGTCGTCGGGCTGCACATGATCGGCCCGGATGCGCCCGAGATCCTCCAGGCCGCCGCAGTGGCGGTGAAGGCCGGGCTCACCAAGGACGCGTTCGACCAGACCATGGCGCTCCACCCGACCATGGCCGAGGAGCTGGTGCTGCTCAAATGAGCCGCTAGCCCTCCTGGCTCAGCAGCTCGTCGGCCTCGCTCAGCGCGCTCGCGCCTTCGTCGCCCGCGCGCAGGCTGATCGCCTTGGTCGTCGAGATGTACATCGCGACGTTGCCGACGGTGCGGAACAGGTCGGGGATCGTCTCGACCGCGACGAGGATGCCGAGCGGCAGGATCGGCACGCCCATCGCGATCGCGATCGGGGCGATCGAGCTCACGAAGCTGATCGTGCCGGGCAGGCCGACTGCGCCCATCGTCGTGATCGCGCCCGCGGCGAGCCCCGCGGCGAACTGGCCCGGCCCGATCGGAATCCCGAACCAGTGCGCGACGTAGAGCGCCACCGCGAAGTTCATCGCCGGTCCGGTCCAGCGAAAGATCGCGACGCCGATCGGCAGCGTGATGCCCGAATGGGCGACCGGCACGCCGAGCTTCTCGCTGGCGCGCAGCATCGCCGGCAAGGTCGCAAGGCTGCTCTGCGTCGAGAGCGCGACGGCCTGGCTGGGGCCGATCGCGCGGACATATCTGAGCGGCGAGACGCGCCCGAAGATCGCGGCGAAGGGGAGCGCGAGGATCCACAGCACGATCCCCACGCTCGAGACGACGATGACATAGTGGATCAGCGCGCCGAACGCCGAGGTGCCCGCGCGCGCGCCGAGCACGAAGGCGAGCGCGCCGACGCCGATCGGCCCGAGGAACAGCACCCAGTTGATCACCACCAGCATCGCATTGCCCACCGCTTCGAAGAAGCCGGTCAGCCGGTCGCGCTCTTCCTTGGGGAGCCGGGTGATCGCGAAGGCGAAGACCGTGGTGAACAGGATGAGCGGCAGGAACGCGTCGGTCGCTGCCGAGGTGACCGCGTTCGACGGCACGATCCCGGTGAGGAAATCGACGAATTCGGGGATCTTGCCGAGCGATTCGGTGTCGTGCGGCAACCCTTGGCGGAGCGCGCCGGCCGCTTGCTGGCCGAGCGGCCACAGATCGAGGAAGCCGAGCGTAAGGAGCCCGCCCAGCGCCGAGCTGAACC
>JAEWCK010000367.1 GCA_023390675.1 Pseudomonadota bacterium | reverse complement strand
GTGTTCGACGAGGGGCATCATCTGTTCGACGCCGCCGATGCGATGTTCGCAGCGGCGCTCACCGGCCAGGAGGCGATCGAGCTTCGCCGCTGGATCACCGGACCCGAATCGGGCTCGCGCGGGCGGCGGCGCGGACTCGCGGCGCGGCTCTCCGACGTCGCGAGCTATGACGAGGAAGGCGGCCGGGCGATCGCGGAGGCCGTCGAGGCCGCACGTGCGCTGCCGAGCGATGGCTGGCTCCAGCGCCTGAGCGAAGGCCAGCCCTTAGGTCCGGTCGAGGCGCTGCTCGCGGCAGTGCGCGGGCTCGTCTATGCGCGCGACGAGAGCGGCGCGGGCGATGCGGGATACGGGCTCGAGACCGAACTCGCCGAGCCCGATGCCGCGCTGGTGGAGGCGGCGGGCCCCGCGGGCGAAGCATTGGACGCGCTGGTCCGCCCGCTGGTGACGCTCGGACGGCGGCTCGAGGCGGTGCTGGCCGAAGCGCCCGACTGGATGGACGGCCCCGCGCGCGCGCGAATTGAAGGCGCGATCGCCTCGCTCGGCTGGCGCACCGACACCGCGCGCGCCTGGCTCGCGCTGATTGCGCGGATCGGCGGCCCGGCCGATTCGGAATTCGTCGACTGGCTCGCAGTCGATCGCGTTGAGGGACGCGAATACGATGTCGGGCTCCACCGGCACTGGCTCGATCCGTCGAGGCCCTTCGCCGAGACAGTGCTCAAGCCCGCGCACGGTGCGCTGGTCACATCGGCGACGCTGCGTGCGGGTGGCGACTGGGAAGTCGCGGAGTCGCGTAGCGGCGCGACGCATCTGATGCGCCCGGCGGCGCGCTTCGAAGCCGCGAGCCCGTTCGACTATGCCGGGCAAAGCCAAGTGCTGATCGTCACCGACGTCAAGCGCGGCGACCTGCCCGCGCTCGCCAATGCCTATGCCCGGCTGATCGCCGCGGCGGAGGGCGGGACGCTCGGGCTGTTCACGGCGATCCGCCGGCTGCGCGCGGTCCACGCCCGCATCGCCGATCGGCTCGCGCGCGAAGGACTGCCTTTGCTCGCGCAGCATGTCGATCCGATCGACACCGGCACGCTCGTCGACATCTTCCGCGACGATCCGCGCGCCTCGCTGATCGGCACCGATGCGCTGCGCGACGGGGTCGACGTGCCCGGCGATTCGCTCAGGCTCGTGGTGATGGAAGGCGTGCCTTGGCCCAAGCCGACCGTGCTCCACGCCGCACGCCGCCTCGCCGGCGGCGGGAGCGCCTATGACGATCGCATCGTCCGCGCGCGGATGGCGCAGGCGTTCGGCCGCCTGATCCGTCGTGCCGACGATCGCGGGAGCTTCGTGTTGCTCTCGGCGGCCTGCCCGTCGCGGCTGCTCGACGCCTTCCCCGCGGGCACTCCGGTCGCGCGGTTGACGCTGGACGAAGCGGTCGAGCGGGTTCGGCTTTCCTTGCACGCCAAGCTCGGGCATGAGGCGCGCGCCAACGCCTGACGGGAATCCGATGAAGACGCTGACGCTGCTCCGCCACGCCAAATCGGGATGGGACGATCCGGTCGCGCGCGATTTCGATCGGCCGCTCAATCCCAAGGGCCAGCGCGCCGCGCAGCTTATGGGGCGGCATATGAAGGCCGAAGGGCTCGTGTTCGATCACGCCGTCGCCTCCCCCGCCGCGCGCGTGGTCGAGACGCTCCAGCATTTCGCGCAGGGCTATGGCAGCGATCTTGCTCCGGCCTGGGACCAGCGCATCTATCTCGCCTCGCCCGATACGCTGCTCGACGTAGTGCACGGCCTGCCCAGCGCCGCCGATCGCGTACTGCTCGCCGGGCACAATCCGGGGCTCGAGGAGCTGGTGCTGCTGCTCGTGCCCGAAGGCCAGGGCAGCCTGCGTGGCGATGTCGAAGTCAAGTTTCCCACGGCGACGCTGGCCGAGATGCACTTCGATGTCGCGAACTGGGACTCGGTCCGTCCCGGTGGCGGCGCGCTCGTCCGCTTCGTCCGCCCGCGCGATCTCGATCCGAGCCTCGGGCCCGACGCGGCCTAGCCGTCCTTGTCGAGCGCGTCGGCGAGCGAATCGCGGATCGCCCGGAGCCCTGCGGCCCCGCCGGCGGGACCAGGCGGCGCGGCCTTGCCCCCTTTTTCGGCGGCGAGCAGCTTCTGGACGCCGCGGATTGTATAGCCCTGCTCGCTCAGCAGCGCGTGGATGCGGCGAACGAGCGCGACGTCGTCAGGGCGATAGTAGCGACGATTGCCCGCGCGGGTGAGCGGGCGCAGCTGGGGAAAGCGCGTCTCCCAATAACGCAAGATGTGCTGGGGCCGCCCGATCTCCTGCGCGAGCTCGCCGATCGTCCGCAGCGCGCCAGCAGCCTTTTCGGGCCCTGGCATCGCGAAGGCGATCAGTCGGCCGAGACGATGCGGTCGCGCATCATCTGGCTGGCGCGGAAAGTCAGCACGCGGCGCGGCGCGATCGGCACTTCGACGCCGGTCTTGGGATTGCGCCCGACGCGCTCGCCCTTATCGCGCAGGATGAAGCTGCCGAAGCCCGAGATCTTGACGTTCTCGCCTTTGGCCAGCGCTTCGCACATATGCTTGAGGACCTGCTCGACCAGCCGCGCGGCGTCGGCGCGCGAAAGACCTACTTCGCGGTGCAGCGCTTCGGCGAGATCAGCCCTGGTCAGCGTGCCCGCGGCCGGCATCGGCATCCCCTTGTTAATCTGTGTTGAACGGCACTCGTATCAGATTGTCATGCCACGGCAAACCCGAACATTACGGAAGCGCAACGTTAACGCTACTTTTTGGAAACATTTCAGAAACGGACGACTGCGGCGCCCCACGTAAAGCCGCCGCCCATCGCTTCGAGCACAATCAGGTCATTGTGCTTGATCCGCCCGTCGCGCACTGCCTTGTCGAGCGCGAGGGGTACCGACGCCGCCGAAGTGTTGGCATGCTCGTCGACCGTGACGATCACCTTCTCGGGCGCCAGGCCGAGCTTGCGCGCGGTGGCGTCGAGGATGCGGGCATTGGCCTGGTGGGGCACGACCCAGTCGACATCCGACGCCACGAGCCCCGCGGCCGACAGCGATTCCTCCATCACCGCGGCCAGATTGACCACTGCGTGGCGAAACACTTCGCGCCCCTTCATCCGCAACTTGCCGACCGTGCCCGTGGTCGAGGGGCCGCCATCGACATAGAGCAGGTCGTTATGGCGCCCGTCGGCATGGAGCCGCGTCGCCAGCACGCCGCGCCCGTCCTGCCCGGCGCTTTCCTGCGCCTCGAGCACGATCGCCCCCGCGCCGTCGCCGAACAGCACGCAGGTCGCGCGGTCCTCCCAGTCGAGGATGCGGCTGAAGGTCTCCGCGCCGATTACCAGCGCGCGCTTCTGCACCCCCGAGCGCAGCATCGAATCGGCGACCTGGAGCGCGTAGAGGAAGCCCGAACAGACCGCGGCGACGTCGAAGGCGACGCAATCGTCGATCCCGAGCGCGGTCTGGACGCGCGTGGCCGAAGCCGGAAAGGTCTGGTCGGGGGTCGCGGTGGCGAGCACGATCAGGTCGATCGACGACGCCTCGATCCCCGCGGTGGCGAGCGCGGCACGCGCCGCCTGCGTGGCGAGCGTGCTCGTCGTCTCGCCTTCGCCGGCGATGTGACGGAAGCGGATGCCGGTGCGCTCGACGATCCATTCGTCGGTCGTGTCGACCTGCTCCGCGAGCTCGGCGTTGGAGACCCGGCGGGGCGGCAGCGCGGAACCGGTGCCGAGGATGACGGAGCGGAGAGTCATCGTGAGAGCCTTACGCCGCCTTTGCCTCGAAGTTCCCGAGATCCTCGGCGATGCGGCGATTGAGGTCGTCGCGCAGCATCTTGGCGGCGAAGCCGATCGCGGTGTCGACGCCGAGTTCGTTGGCGCTGCCATGGCTTTTCACGACGATGCCGTTGAGTCCCAGGAATACCGCGCCGTTATGGTTGTTCGGATCGAGATGGTGGCGGAGCAGCTCGGTCGCGGGGCGCGAGATCAGGAAACCGATCTTCGAGCGCGTCGAGCTCTGGAAGGCGCGGCGGAGCAGGTCGGCGACGAAGCGCGCGGTGCCCTCGACGGTCTTCAAGGCGATGTTGCCCGAGAAGCCGTCGCACACGATCACGTCGACATCGCCGCGCGACAGCTTGTTGCCTTCGATGAAGCCCTGGAAGTCGAGCCCGAGATGCTTGGCGTCGCGAAGCTCGGCGGCGGCCTCCTTGATGTTGTCGGTGCCCTTCATCTCCTCGGTGCCGATGTTGAGGAGCGCGACGCGCGGATTGGCGAGGTCGAGCGCGGTTCGCGCATAGGCGGCGCCCATCACGGCGAACTGGACGAGGTTGCGCGCGTCGACTTCGGTGTTGGCGCCGAGATCGAGCATGACGGTGTCGTTGTCGCCAAGCGTCGGCATCAGCGCGGCGAGCGCAGGCCGGTCGATCCCCGGCATGGTGCGGAGCGACAGCTTGGCCATCGCCATCAGCGCACCGGTATTGCCCGACGAGACCGCGGCACCCGCCCGGCCCTTCTTGACCAGGTCGATCGCGACTCCCATCGAGGTCGTCTTGGCGCGCCGCAGCGCCGCGCTCGGCTTCTCGTCCGGAGCCACGACTTCGGGCGCGTGGACGATCTCCGACGCGGCGGTGAGGTTGGGATGGTTCTTGAGGCCTTCGCGGATCTGCGCCTCATCGCCGACGAGGATGAACTGCATCCCCTCGAAGCGGCGGCGCGCCCGCGCGACTCCCGCGAGCATGACGGCGATCCCCTCGTCGCCGCCCATCGCATCGACGGCGATCCGAGAGGTATCGGTCATGCGCGCCTGGCCCCCCGCGTCCGCCGTTGGCTCAGTCCTCGGCCGAGACGATCTCGCGGCCGTTATAATGGCCGCACGCCGTGCACAGGATGTGCGGGCGCTTGAGTTCGCCGCAGTTCGGGCATTCCTGGAACGCTTCGACCTTGAGCGCGTCGTGCGCCCGGCGCATGCCACGCCGTGACGGCGAGGTCTTTCTCTTGGGAACGGCCATTTCGGCACCTTCTAACGAAACGAATATCCAAATCGCGATACGCCCGCAGGGTCCGACGGGCAAGCGACGGGTGGCCCGGCGCTCGCCGGACCAGCAGGCAGGTCACGCAGCGAAGGCGCGCGTATAGCGATTCTTGCCCGTCATGCAAGGGCGTGTAGGGTGGAGTCCGCAAGGGGGACATCATGATACTTCCGATCGCACTTACCACCACCGGCGCCGCTGCGGCGGTCAACTTCTGGCTCGCGCTGCGGATCGCCCAGGTCCGCGGCAAGGAGAAGATCATGCTCGGCGACGGCGGGCACCCGGCGCTGATCGCCCGGATGCGCGCGCAGCTTAACTTTGCCGAATACACCCCGATCGTGCTGGTGCTGATCGCCTTGGTCGAGTTCGCATCGGGCACCAGCCTGTGGCTCTGGATCGTGGCGGCAATATATCTGCTCGGCCGGCTGCTCCACGCCTTCGGCATGGACGGGTGGATGCCGGGCCGGGCCATCGGAATCGCCGCCACCCAGCTGATCATGCTCGGCCTCGCCGGCTATGCCATCTATCTCGGCGCGACATATCAACCGCCGGCGAGCACCGTCTTCAGCGTGGGCAGGGTCCGCTAGCCCTTCGCCAGCGCGGCGTCGCTCACATAGGGATTGGTGCGCCGCTCGTGCGCGAAGTCGCTCGCCGGGCCGTGGCCGGGGACGAACACCGTGTCGCCGCCCAGCGGCCAGAGTCGCGTCACGATCGCGTCGAGCAGGTCCTGATGGTTGCCCATCGGGAAGTCGGTGCGCCCGATCGATCCCTGGAACAGCACGTCGCCGACGGTCGCGAACTTCGATGGCGCGTGGTGGAAGACGACATGGCCTGGCGTGTGGCCGGGGCAATGATAGACGTCGAGCGTCAGCTCGCCGATCGTCACCTGGTCGCCATTCTCGAGCCAGCGATCGGGCTCGAACACGGTGCCGCGGATGCCGTAATTGCGACCGTCCTCGTCGAGCCGCGAAATCCAGAAACGGTCGGCCTCGTGCGGGCCTTCGATCGGCACGCCCAATTCGCGGGCGAACTCGCCCGCCGCGCCGCAATGGTCGATATGGCCGTGCGTCACGAGGATCTTCTCGATCGTCACATTGTGCCGCTCGGCGACCGCGCGCAACTTGTCGAGGTCGCCGCCGGGATCGACGAACGCGCCGCGCATCGTCTTCGTGCACCAGAGCAGGCTGCAATTCTGCTGGAGCGGCGTGACGGGGATGACCGCCGCGCGCATCGGGGGATTCGCCATGCCCGGCAGATAAGGCGGCATGCTTAATGCGGCAACATAGGCTTGCCGTGCGCGCGTCCGGACTGCATGCCGGGGCCATGGGGCTTCAACCACCCTTTGTGCTGCTTGACGATGCGCGCCCGGGAGGCGCCGGCGCGCGGCTCTATCGCAATTCCGTCGAAGTGGTGCGTGCGGAATCGCCCGAAGACGTGGGCGAGGCGCTGGAGAAACTGCGCGCGGCGCGCGGGCGCGGGCTGCACGCCGCGGGCTGGCTCGATTACCACGCCGCATCCGGAGTCGAGCCGCGTGCCGCAGCGCTGCCGGGTGGCGCCCCGTGCCTGTGGTTCGGGCTGTTCGAGCGCTACGAGACCGTCGATCCGATGGCCTTGCTCCCCGATCCGGCGAGCGCCTGGGCGGGCGCGCCGCGGCCGCGAATCTCGCAGGCGCACTATCGCGAGCAATTCGCGCGGGTCGCCGGGCTGATCGCCGCCGGCGACATCTATCAGGCCAATCTGACCTTCCGCGCCGACGTGCCGGTACTGGGGCCGCCTGCGGCGCTTTACGCCTTGCTGCGTTCGCGCGCTGCGGCCGGCTATGGCGCGCTGATCGCAACGGGCGAGCGCTGGCTTTTGTCCTTTTCGCCCGAATTGTTCTTTGCGCTGGAAGGGGGCCGCCTCGCTGCCAGGCCGATGAAGGGCACAGCGCTGCGCGGGAGCACTCCCGAGCAGGACGCGGCGCTTGCCGAGGAGCTCGGCAGCGACCCCAAGCAGCGCGCCGAGAATCTGATGATCGTCGATTTGATGCGCAACGATTTGGGCCGAGTCGCGCGCGCCGGATCGGTGGCGGTGCCCCGGCTCTTCGAAGTCGAGCGCTATCCGACCGTCCACCAGATGGTCTCGTCGATCACCGCCGAGCTCGATGCCGGGCGCGACGCCGTCGACGCGCTGGCGGCGCTCTTCCCCTGCGGCTCGGTGACCGGCGCGCCCAAGCTGCGCGCGATGGAAGTCATCGCCGAAGTCGAAGCCGATGCGCGCGGCGTCTATACCGGCGCGATCGGGCGGCTCGATGCGAATGGCGATGCGATGTTCAACGTCGCGATCCGCACGCTTGCGCTCGAGGGCGGCAAGGCTGTGCTCGGGCTCGGATCGGGCGTCGTCGCCGATTCGAATGCCGACGACGAATGGAGCGAATGCCTCGCCAAGGGTGCGTTTGTTGCGGCGGGGGAGGCCGGGTTCGACCTGATCGAGACGATGCGCTTCGACACGTTGGCGGGGATCGCGCTGCTCGAGCGCCATCTCGCGCGGATGAAGGCAAGCGCGCAGGCCTTCGGCTTCGAGTTCGATCGGCATGCCGCACGCAACGAGCTTCAGGCCGCGACCTTCCGGTTGCGCACGCCCGCGCGCGTGCGGCTGCTGCTCGCGCGCTCGGGCGCCATCTCGATCGGCATCGCCCCGTTGCCCGAAGCGGCCGCGGCGCCGGTGCGGGTGGCGATCCGGCGCAGACAAGTCGCGCCAGACGACTTCCGCCTCGCGCACAAGACCAGCCGGCGCTCGATCTATCCGCGGGCCGAGGGGGCATGGGAGACGCTCTACACCGATGCCGACGGCTATCTGACCGAAGGCAGCTTCACCTCGATCTTCGTCGAGCGCGACGGCATTCTGGTGACCCCGCCGCTGGCGCGCGGAGTCCTTCCTGGCGTGCTCCGCGCCGAACTGCTTGAAAACGGCCGCGCCGTGGAGGGCGATCTGACTGCCGCCGATCTCGCCGGGGGCTTCTTCCTGGGCAATGCGCTCAGGGGACTGGTTTCAGCCGTTACAGTTGCGGAAGGCTGAGAGCCGGGCTTATAGGCGCGGCCATGCAGACATCGGCCGCGCTCAACCGCATCCAGCCCTCCGCCACGCTCGCGATGACGTCGCGCGTGTTCGACCTGAAGCGCCAGGGCGTCGACGTGATCGGCCTCGGCGCCGGCGAACCCGATTTCGACACGCCCGATTTCGTCAAGGAAGCGGCGATCGAGGCGATCCGCAGGGGCCAGACCAAGTACACCAATGTCGACGGCACGCCTGAGCTCAAGCAGGCGATCGTCGCCAAGTTCGCGCGCGATAACGGCCTGACTTATGGCGAGAACCAGATCAGCGTGAATTCGGGCGGCAAGCACACCTTGTTCAATGCCTTCTGCGCCACGATCGACCCGGGCGACGAAGTCATCGTCCCCGCGCCTTATTGGGTGAGCTACCCCGACGTGGTCGAATTCGCCGGGGGCAAGCCGGTGTTCGTCGCCGCGGGCGCCGAGCAGAATTACAAGCTGCGCCCCGAGCAGCTCGAGGCCGCGATCACTGCGAAGACCAAATGGGTGGTGCTCAATTCGCCTTCGAACCCGACGGGCGCCGCCTATAGCGAGGCCGAGCTCAAGGCGCTGGGTGACGTGCTCGAACGCCATCCGCACGTGATGATCTATGCCGACGACATGTACGAGCACATCCTCTACGACGGCTTCCAGTTCCGCACGATCGCGCAGGTCTGCCCTTCGCTCTACGATCGCACGCTGACCGCCAACGGCGTGTCCAAGGCCTATGCGATGACCGGCTGGCGGATCGGATATGCCGGGGGCCCGGCCTGGCTGATCAAGGCGATGGGCAAGCTCCAGTCGCAATCGACCTCGAACCCATGCAGCATCTCGCAGGCCGCGTCGGTGGCGGCATTGAACGGCGATCAGAGCTTCCTCGCCGAGCGCGTCGCGGCGTTCCAGGGTCGGCGCGACCTGGTCGTGTCGATGCTCAACCAGATCAATGGCATGACCTGCCCGCGCCCCGAAGGCGCCTTCTACGTCTATCCAGAATTCTCGGGGCTGATCGGCAAGACCACGCCCAGGGGACTGACGATCACCACCGACGAGGAGATGGTCGGCTATCTGCTCGACGATGCGCGTGTCGCGGCGGTGCACGGCGCGGCGTTCGGCTTCTCGCCGGCGCTGCGGATCAGCTACGCGACGTCGGAAGACTTGCTTACCGAAGCCTGCGGCCGGATCCAGGAAGCGTGCGCGGCCTTGCGCTAGGCACGGTTCGTCCCGATCTTGCGGCCATGCTGAAGTGGTCGCTCCCTGCCGCTGCGCTCCTCGGAGCCGCGGCATGCCTCGCCCCTGCCTCCGGCGCCGAGCGCGCGGTGCCGATCCCCGCGCCCGCTGTCGACGTGTCCCCCGCGAGGGGCGAGCAGGTCGCCGTGCTCGCAGGCGGCTGCTTCTGGGGAATGGAGGCGGTCTTCCAGTCGGTGAAGGGCGTTCATTCGGTGACCTCGGGTTATGCCGGCGGCACCCCGAAGACCGCGACCTACAACCAGGTCTCGACCGAGCGCACGGCGCATGCCGAGGCGGTGCGGATCGTCTACGATCCACGCAAGGTGAGCTACGGCACGCTGCTCCGCATCTATTTCTCGGTCGCGCACGATCCGACCCAGCTCAACCGCCAAGGTCCAGACACAGGTCCCAGCTACCGCTCGGCGATCTTCCCGCAGAATGCCGACCAGCGCCGCGTCGCCGCGGCGTACATCGCGCAACTGACCAGGGCGAAGTCGTTCGCGCGCCCGATCGTGACCAAGCTGGAGGCCGGCGGCTTCTATCCCGCCGAGGCCTATCACCAGGACTTCTTCTGGCGGAACCCGACGCACCCCTATATCGTCCGCTGGGACAAGCCCAAGGTTGCGGCGTTCCGCAACGCGTACCCGCAGCTGGTGAATTGACGACATCGTGGTCACCCCGGCGAAGCCGGGATGACCTTCTTCAGATCAGCCCGAGCCCAGCGAGCTCGCCAACCAGCGCTGGCGGCAGCTCCGCGATCCCCGCGCCCGCCTCGCCGAGATCGGTCGGCGCGTCCTTGCCTTCGAGATAGCGCCAGCCCTGATGCGCGCGCTTGGGCCGCGCCTGGACGAGCACCAGCCGCGGCTCGAGATAGATCGCGGTGCGTCCGCCCTCAAGTTCGCCGAAGCCAGTGATGGGCGAGCGGCCGATCAGCTGGTGCTTGATGATCCAGAACAGCGAGCCCTGCCCCGCGATTTCCTCGTGCCGCTTGGGCAGATAGCGCGTGGTCAGGAAGGCCGGCTGGTGCGCGGCCTTGAGCGCGAGGCGTTCGGCAAGATACTCGATGCTTTCGGCGCCATAGGCGACTTTGGTCAGGTGTAGCGGCACGCGAGTTATCTGGTGGCCGGACGCGATGCGATCAACCGACCAACCCGCTCGCGCTCGCAAGGCCGAGGAAGACGAGGAACCCCATCGAATCGGTGGTCATCGTGACGAAGATCGACGAGGCGACCGCGGGGTCGGCGTTGAACCGGTCCAGCAGCACGGGCACGAACACCCCCGCGAAGCCCGCGATCACGATATTGGCGAGCATCGCCGTCGCGATCACCCCGCCCAGCGCGGGGTGGCCGTAGAACAAGGCCACCGCGACGCCGATCACCGCGGCCACGGTCAGCCCGTTCAATACCGCGATCGAGATCTCGCGGCGGATCGCGCGCAGCGTGTTCGACTGCGTCAGCTGGTTGGTCGCGAGCGCGCGCACCGTCACCGCCATCGTCTGGGTGCCGGCATTGCCGCCCACCCCCGCGACGATCGGCATCAGCGCGGCCAATGCGACCATCTTGCTGATCGTGCCTTCGAACAGGCTGATGATCGTCGCGGCGACCAGCGCGGTGCCGAGATTGGCGATCAGCCACCGCACCCGCCCCTTGTACGAATCGACCACGGGCTCGTTGATGTCGCCCTCGCCCGCGCCCGACAGGCGCAGGATATCCTCGCCGGCTTCCTCGGAGATGATGTGGACGACGTCGTCCACCGTGATCATTCCCACCAGCCGCCCGTTCGGATCCACCACCGCGGCCGAGATCAGCGCATATTTCTGGAAGCGTAGCGCCACTTCCTCCTGGTCCATCTCGACCGGGATCAGCGTCTGTTCGCGCTTCATGACGTCGCTCATCGAGACCGCGCGCGGCGTGCGCAGGATCCACGAGAGCGCGCAGGTGCCGACCGGATGGTGCGCCGGATCGACGACGAAAATCTCCCAGAAGTCGGTCGCCAGCTCGTCGTGCCCGCGCAGGTAATCGAGCACGTCGCCCACGGTCCAATGCTCGGGCACCGCGATCAGCTCGCGCTGCATCAGGCGTCCGGCGGTCTCCTCCGGGTAGGAGAGCGCTTCCTCGATCGCGGCGCGGTCGTCGGGGTCGAGCGCCTTCAGGACCTCGCGCTGGTCCTCGGGCTCCATGTCCTCGATGATCGCGACGGCGTCGTCGGTGTCGAGCTCGGAGGCGAGGTCGGCGACCTGGGTGGCGGTGAGCGCGTCGACCAGCACCTCGCGGACCCAGTCGTTCATCTCGGCGAGCACGTCGCCGTCGATCAGATCGGCGATCGCGGCGACGAGCGCGGCGCGGTCCTCCGAAGGCGCGAGCTCGACGAGATCGGCGATGTCTGCGGGGTGGAGCGGCTCGGCGAGCGCGTGCGCGCGCGCTGAATCGCCGGCTTCGACGGCTTCGAGCACTGCGTCGACGAATTCGGGCTTGAGCCGATCGTCCTCGTCGAGCTGGCTCTCGGGGGCCGCGCTATCCGCTTGAAGTTCGGTCTCGCTCATCGTCCGACCTCCCTTGTTGGCCCTCGCCGCGCGCTGCCACCGGAACCGGCGATTTGCAAGTCGCTCGCAGCCTCTCTAGGGGCAATGGAAACGTTCTCAGGAGTATTCAGTGTCCGACCCCAATATGCTCGTCATGACCCTCGAGACCGGCGATGTGCGTATCAAGCTGCGCCCCGATCTCGCGCCGAAGCATGTCGAGCGCATCGCCAAGCTCGCCGATAGCGGCTTCTACGACGGCGTCGTCTTCCACCGCGTGATCGACGGCTTCATGGCGCAGGGCGGCGATCCGTCGGGCACCGGCATGAGCGGTTCGAAGGAGCCCAACCTCCCCGCCGAGTTCAGCCGCGAGCCGCACGTCCGCGGCGTCTGCTCGATGGCGCGCACCATGGACCCGAACAGCGCCAATTCGCAGTTCTTCATCTGCCTCGACGACGCGACCTTCCTCGATGGGCAGTACACCGTCTGGGGCGAAGTCATCGAAGGCATGGAGCATGTCGACGCGCTTCCCAAGGGCGAGCCGCCGCGCAACCCCGGCAAGATCGTCAAGGCGCGTACCGAGGCCTAATCGGCCGCGGAGCCGAGCGCTTCGATCAGCCAGTCGTGGAACAGCCGCACCGGGCGCTGGCTCAGCGCGCGCGGGCGACACACGAACCAATAGCTGTAATGACTCTCCACCGTCAGGTCGAAGAGCTGGACGAGCCGCGGGTCCTGCGCCGCCTCGAAATGCGATTCGAGCATGAAGGCGACGCCGAGCCCCTGCGCGGCGGCCTCGAGCATCAGCGTGCCCGAATCGAAATGGTCGATCGCCGCGGGCTCGAGCTCGGGCACGCCGGCGGCGGCGCGCCACTGGGTGAAAGTATCGGCCATGTCGCGATGCACCAGCGCGGTCAGCCGAGAGAGTTGCTCGGGGCGCGTCACCGGATCGGGCCCTTCGAGCAATGTTCTCGCGCCGATCACATGCACCCGGTTGCGGTCGAGCCGGCGCGAATAGAGCGTCGGGTCGATGTCGCGCGCGATCACGATCGCCGCGTCGAGCCCGTCACCCAGCCGCGCGACGCCGTGTCCGCCGGTGTCGACGTCGAGATGTAGCTCCGGATGCTTCCGCTTCAGGTCTGCGAGGCGCGGCATCAGGCGCTGCGTCGCGAACAGCGGCAGCACGCCGAGACGCAGGCGGAGCAGCTCGGTGCCGCTCGTCATCGCCTCGACGGCGTCGGTCATCGTGTCGATCGCAGGCGCGATCATGCCGAGCAGCCGCTCGCCATCGTCGTTGAGCCGCAGCGCCTGGTGCCGCCGCTCGAACAGGGGCTTGCCGATGAAGCGCTCGAGCGCCTGGACGCGGCGGCTGAGCGCGGGGGATGACAGCGCCAGTTCCTCGGCCGCGGCCTTGATCGAGCCGAGCCGGGCCACCTGAACGAACGCTTCGATCGCAGTCAGCGGAGGGAGCCGTCGCATAGCCTTCCCTTTGTGCAGTGCATCACAAACACGTGCAACCGGTTTCAGACCGGCCGCGCCAAGCTGTTTGTCACCGCTTCCGATATCGTTTCGCAATGTTACGATTGCAAGGCATGCAAGCCCAATCCGCATATTTCGCACTTGCACAAATTTATGCCGCACCGCACATAAGGCGTGCCTTTCAGGCATCCTCTCCTAAAACTTTCCCGGCCGGTCCTCGCGATCGGCCTTTTTTTTACGCAACCGATCCCTAGGTTCCCCCCTTCACGCCCAGGGAGATTGGAATGGCGGACGACGAGGCGCAGCCGAAGAAGCTGCAGGTGGCGAATTCGCGGCCAGAGGATTCGGGACGCGGTCTTGCCCACATCCCCCGCTCGCTGATGGCCGCGCTCGGGCTTGCCGAAGGCGACGTGATCGAGATCGTCGGCAAGCGCACCACGCCGGCCCGCGCGGTGCTTCCCTATAGCGAGGACGAGGGCCTCGAGATCCTTCGCATCGACGGGCTCCAGCGCGCCAATGCCGGCGTGGGCTCGGGCGATTTCGTCGAAGTGCGCAAGGCGCAGTCCAAGCCCGCGACGCGCGTCGTCTTCGCGCCGGCGCAACAGAACCTCCGGCTCCAGGGCTCGGGCGAGGCGCTGAAGCGCAGCTTCTTCGGCCGCCCGCTCTGCCAGGGCGACACCGTCGCCACAGCGGGGCAGCAGCGCGCCGACATTCCGCCGCATGTCGCGCAATATCTTCGCGCGCCGGCCTATGCGCTCCAGGAAATCCGCCTCGCGGTTGTCGCGGCGAGCCCCAAGGGCATCGTCCATATCGACGAGAACACCGAAGTCGAATTGCGCCCTGAGTACGAAGAAGCTTCGGATACGCGCCGCGCTGACGTCACCTATGACGATATCGGCGGGATGGCCGCGACGATCGACCAGCTGCGCGAGATGGTCGAATTGCCGCTGCGATACCCCGAGCTGTTCCAACGCCTCGGCGTCGATCCGCCCAGGGGCGTGCTTCTCCACGGCCCGCCCGGCACCGGCAAGACGCGGCTGGCGCGCGCCGTGGCCAACGAGAGCGACGCGCAATTCTTCCTGATCAACGGCCCCGAGATCATGGGCTCGGCCTATGGCGAGTCCGAGGGCCGGCTGCGCCAGGTGTTCGACGAGGCTGCGAAATCCGCGCCCTCGATCGTCTTCATCGACGAAATCGATTCGATCGCCCCCAAGCGCGGTCAGGTTTCGGGCGAGGCCGAGAAGCGTCTCGTCGCGCAGTTGCTCACGCTGATGGACGGGCTCGAGGCGCGTGCCAACATCGTCGTCATCGCCGCGACCAATCGTCCCGACGCGATCGACGAGGCGCTCCGCCGCCCCGGCCGCTTCGATCGAGAGATCGTCGTCGGCGTGCCTGACGAGCGCGGACGCCGCGAGATCCTCGGCATCCACACGCGCGGCATGCCCTTGGGCGACAAGGTCGACTTGGGCGAGCTCGCGCGCACCACCTATGGGTTTGTCGGCGCCGACCTCGCCGCGCTCGCGCGCGAGGCGGCGATCGAGGCGGTGCGGCGGATCATGCCGCGGCTCAATCTCGAGGATAAGACGATTCCGCCCGAAGTGCTCGAGACGCTCGCCGTCACGCGCGAGGATTTCCTCGAGGCATTGAAGCGCGTCCAGCCGAGCGCGATGCGCGAAGTGATGGTCGAGGCGCCGCGCGTCCGCTGGGAGGATGTCGGCGGGCTCGACGACGCGCAGATGCGCTTGAAGGGAGGGGTCGAGCTGCCGCTCAAGGATCCCGACGCGTTCCGCCGGCTCGGCATCCGCCCTGCCAAGGGCTTCCTGCTCTATGGGCCCCCCGGCACCGGCAAGACGTTGCTGGCGAAGGCAGTCGCGCGCGAGGCGGAGGCGAACTTCATCGCCACCAAGTCGAGCGATCTGCTCAGCAAATGGTATGGCGAATCCGAGCAGCAGATCGCACGGCTGTTCGCGCGCGCGCGTCAGGTCGCGCCGTGCGTGATCTTCATCGACGAGCTCGACAGCCTCGTGCCCGCGCGCGGCGGGGGCCTGGGCGAGCCGCAGGCGACCGAGCGCGTGGTCAACACGATTCTCTCGGAGATGGACGGACTGGAGGAACTCCAGTCGGTGGTCGTGATCGGCGCGACCAACCGGCCCAATCTCGTCGATCCTGCCTTGCTACGCCCGGGCCGCTTCGACGAGCTGATCTATGTCGGCGTGCCCGACGCGGCGGGACGCGAGCGCATTCTCAGGATCCAGACCGCGAAAATGCCGCTTGCCACGGATGTCGATCTCGCCGCGGTCGCCGCGCGGACCGAGCGCTATACCGGCGCCGATCTCGAGGACGTCGTTCGCCGCGCCGGCATGATCGCGCTTCGTCAGTCGCTCCAGTCGAAGCAAGTCACGATGGCGCATTTCGGCGAGGCGCTCGACGATTCGCGCGCGACGGTGACGCCCGAGATGGAGGACGAATATCAGGCGATGTCGGGCCGCCTGAAGCAGCAGGCCTCGGCGATCCAGCCGATCGGCTTCATCGCGCCGGGGATGCTCCGCGGCCACGGCCCCAAGGGCGCGGATTGATCGTGCTCCTTCCTTTCCCGTCACCCCGGCGAAAGCCGGGGCCCAGAGCCACAGGCGACGCGCTGCCTGACTCTGGATCCCGGCTTCTGCCGGGATGACGGTCACTCGGTCTGGCCCCCCCGCGTCGCCACGGAGGCGTAAACCAGCAAACAGGCCAGCCAGCCGGCGGCCGTGAGATAGGGTAGCGGTCGCCACAGCTCGTAGAGTCCGACGCCGATCGACGGCCCGAGCACGAACGCCGCGCCGTTGACCGAAGTCACCTTGCCCGCGACCGAACCCTGCGCGTCGGGGCCGACGCCGAGCGACGCGCCCGCGGTGAAGCCCGGCCGCGCCAGCCCCATGCCGAGCGAGGTCAGCGCATAGCCGAGCGCGATCCCGTAGAGGCTGGTCGCGCTCCCCGTCGCGATGCAGCCGACCGCGCCAAGCGCTACGCCCGCAAGCACCAGCACGCGCGGCTTGAGGTCGAGCATCGGGATCAGCCCCCATTGCGCGAGCAGCGACGAGACCGCGCCCATCATCAACACGAGCCCGGTCGGCTGGATCGCCGCGACGGGCGTGACGTGCAGCCGGTCGATCACCAGGAATCCGATTGCCTGCCCGGTCATCGCCTGCGCGTGCCCGATCACCAGCCCCGCGACGATCCACGGCCGGATGCGCGAGTCGAAATAGCGCACTTTCTCGCCGGGATCGGCAGTGGCGGCGGTGACCGTCGCACCGGTGCCTTGTCCGCCGATCGAGGGATAGCTCGCTGCCGCGCCGTGCGCGTCGGGCTCGTCGTGCGGCAGCAGCCGAGCCACGGCCGCCAACAATGCAAGCCCCGCCGCGGCGGCGAAGAAGCACGGGCTCGCCAGTCCGATATGCGGTCCGCCCGGCCAGAGCCGGTCGACCACCAGATAGGGTGCGATCGCGGGGCCGAGGATCGTGCCGAGCCCGAAGGCCGAGGCGATCAGCGTCAGCGCCTTGGTTCGCTGCTCGCGCGTCGTCCGCCCCGCGACGATCGCCTGCACTGCGGGCGGCGCCGCCGATCCGAGCGCGCCGTAGAGCATCCGCCCGAAGATGAAGGCGATGAAGGTCGCGGTCGGCGCCAGCCACGCATTGATCCCCAGCGCGAGCACGATCCCGCAAAGCAATTGCGAGAGGGCGAATCCCGCGACGCCGAGCATCACCATCGCGCGCCGCCCCTTTCGGTCCGATCGGTTCGCCCAGACCGGCGCCGCGATCACCCACAGCAGGGCCGAGACCGAGAAGATCAATGCGACGATGCTGTCGGGCACCTTGAGCGAGCGGCCGAGCGCGGGCATCACCGATTGCAGCGCGGTGTTCCCCGCGGCGATCGCGAGCATGACAGTGAAGAGCAGGCCGAAGGTCCGGTCGAAGCCGCGGAACGTCATGCTGGCATGCGATAGGGGCTTTGGCCCTGCGCGCAAACCCGCTAGCCGCTGACGTCATGATCGCCGATTGGCTCTTCTACGCGCTCGCCGTCCCTGCGGTGATCCTGCTCGGGCTCTCGAAGGGCGGGTTCGCCGGGATCGGCGCGCTGTCGCTACCGATGCTCGCCTTCGCGATCGATCCGGTGCGCGCCGCCGCGATCACGCTGCCGATCCTGATCGCGCAGGACGTGGTCGGCGTCTGGGCGTTCCGCCGCACGGTCGACTGGCGGCTTACGGCGTGGATGATGCCCGGCGCAGTGCTCGGCATCTGGCTCGGCTATGTCTTCGCGGCGAGCGTCTCGCCGGTCGCGGTGATGGCGATGGTCGGGGGCATCTCGATCCTGTTCGGCGCGTACCGGCTCTGGGCCGATCGCCACGGCACGCCCGGCGAGGCGGCGCGCTGGCCCGAATGGGCCGGGTCGATCTTCGGGATTGCCTCGGGCTTCACCAGCCAGATCGCGCATGCCGGCCAGCCGCCCTTCCAGCTCTGGGTGCTCCCGCGCGGGCTCTCGCGCGACGTGCTCGTCGGCACCACGGCGATCTTCTTCGCCGCGATCAACTGGATCAAGGTGCCCGCATACATCGCGCTCGGCCAGTTCACGGCCGCCAACCTGACGACCTCGGCGGTGCTGCTCCCGCTCGCGCTCGCATCGACCGCCGCGGGCGTATGGCTAGTCCGCCGCGTCGATCCCGCGCGCTTCTACCGCACGATTTACTGGCTGATGATCCTGGTGGGCGCGGCCCTGCTCTGGGAAGCGGTGCGCTAGTCGAACAGCGACGAGACCGAAGTCTCGTCGGCGATCCGCTTGACCGCTTCGGCGAGCAAGGGGGCGATCGTCAGATGCCGGATCTTCGCGCTCTCGGCGATCACCGCGTGGTTACCGATCGAATCGGTGATGACGAGCTCGCGCAGCGCCGATCCGTCGACGCGCGCCACTGCGCCCCCCGAAAGCACGCCGTGCGTGCAATAGGCCACCACATCCTCGGCCCCCGCCGCCTTCAGCGCCGCTGCGGCGTTGCACAGCGTGCCCGCCGAATCGACGATGTCGTCGATCAGGATGCAGAAGCGCCCCTCGACCTGGCCGATGATGTTCATCACTTCGGATTCGCCCGGCCGCTCGCGGCGCTTGTCGACGATCGCCAGCGGCGCGTTGTCGAGCCGCTTCGCCAGCGCCCGCGCGCGCACCACGCCGCCCACGTCGGGCGAGACGACCATCCACTGCTTGCCCGGAAAGCGGCTGTGGATGTCGGCGCTCATCACCGGCGCGGCGAAGAGATTGTCGGTCGGGATGTCGAAGAATCCCTGGATCTGCCCGGCATGGAGATCGACCGAGAGCACGCGGTCCGCGCCCGCGGTGGTGATCAGATTGGCGACGAGCTTCGCCGAGATGGGCGTGCGCGGCCCGGGCTTGCGGTCCTGGCGTGCGTAGCCGAAATAGGGGAGCACCGCGGTGATCCGCCGCGCCGATGCGCGCTTCAGCGCATCGATCATGATCAGCATTTCCATCAGATTGTCGTTGGCGGGGAACGCCGTCGACTGCATCACGAACACGTCCTCGCCGCGAACGTTCTCGAGCACTTCGACGAAGATCTCCTCGTCGGCGAAGCGGCGGACATTGGCCCTGGTCAGCGGAATCTCGAGATAGTCGGCGATCGCCTGCGCCAGCGGCAGGTTCGAGTTTCCGGCCATCAGCTTCATCGCGCGCTCCTGCCCCATGCGGTTCGCCCGTTCCTTAGAGCGGTGTTCCCGCTTGGCAAAGGGCCGTTGGGCCAGCAAGAGCGTGAGCATGACCGTCACCACCCGCTTCGCGCCGAGCCCCACGGGCACGCTGCACGTCGGCAACATCCGCACCGCGCTCCACAACTGGCTGTTCGCGCGCAGGCACGGCGGGCGTTTCCTGCTGCGCATCGACGACACCGATCGCGAACGCTCGGACGAGCGCTTCGTCGACTCGATCCGCACCGATCTCGCCTGGCTCGGGCTCGTCCCCGACGGCGAGGAGCGCCAGTCGGCGCGCTTCGACCGCTACGAAGCGCGCTTCGCCGAGCTGGCCGCCTCGGGGCGCGTCTATCCGGCGTACGAGACTGCGCAGGAGCTCGAGCTCAGGCGCAAGGTGCTGCTCGGCCGCGGCCTGCCCCCGGTCTACGACCGCGCCGCGCTTGCGCTGGGCGACGCCGAGCGCGCGAAGCTCGAGGGCGAGGGCGTCCGCCCGCACTGGCGCTTCAAGCTTGATCACGACGCGGCAATCGAATGGGACGACCTCATCCGCGGCCACCAGCGCTTCGATCCGAAGACGATGAGCGACCCCGTGATCCGCCGCGCCGACGGCTCGTGGCTCTATCTGCTCCCCTCGGTGATCGACGATATCGACATGGGCATCAGCCATGTCGTCCGCGGCGAGGACCATGTCTCGAACACCGCGGCGCAGCTCCAGATGTTCGCGGCGCTGGGCAGCTCGCCGCCGGCCTTCGCGCACGAGGCGCTGCTTACCGGTGCCGAGGGCAAGCTCTCCAAGCGCCTCGGCTCGCTCGGCATCGCGCATTTCCGGGAGGAAGGGATCGAGCCGCAGGCGCTGGTCGCCTTGCTCGCCCGGTTGGGCACCAGCGACCCGGTCGAGCCCTTCGCGACGCCCGATCCGCTGGTCGCGAGCTTCGATTTCGCCCGTTTCGGCCGCGCGCCGGCGCGCTTCGACGAGGCCGAGCTCGCGCAGCTCAACGCGCGCATCGTCCACCAGCTCGGCTGGGATGCGGTGCGGGATCGCCTCCCCGCCGGCATGACCGAAACCGCATGGGAAGCGATCCGCCCCAATCTCGCGGCCGTCGCCGAAGCGGCCGACTGGTGGCGCGTGGTCGAGGGCCCGGTCGAGTCGACCGCCGAGCCCGAGGACCGCGATTTCCTCGCCCGCGCTGCGGCGCTCGCCGGCGAGATCGACTGGTCCGCCGATCCGTGGCACGCGCTCACGGGTGCGCTCAAGGAGGAGACCGGGCGCAAGGGCCGCGCGCTCTTCCTGCCGCTGCGTCGCGCGCTCACCGGCCGCGACCACGGCCCCGACATGGCGGCGCTGCTCCCGCTGATCGGGAAGGAGCGGGCGGCGGAGCGTTTGCGCATCTAGCTCCCCTCCCTGGAAGGGAGGGGCTGGGGGTAGGTGCCACAAGCCGTTCGCTGCCGGAGAGGAACCCACCCCTGACCCCTCCCTCCCGGGGAGGGGAATGCCTGAGGAATCACCCCGCAACGGAACCTTTACCTGTGATATGTGATGTTGTATCATCACTGAAGCCGGCACAGACCGGCATGAGGAGATGGAGTGCAACGCCATGCAAACAGGACAAGGCTATCGTCCCCAGGCCCCGCGCAGCGCCAGCATCGGCGCCTCGCTCGTGATCAGCAGCGCGATCGTCGCCGCTTTGGTCTATGCTTCGCCGAACGTCGTGCGCGAGGTGATCAAGACCTTTCCGCTTCAGAAGTTCGAAGACCCGCTTCCGCCGCCGCCCCAGCCTGATCCGCTGCCCAAGCCCGAGACCAAAACCCCCGTCGAATCGAAGATCGTCTCGCCCAAGCCCATCGTCGAGACCAGAAGCGAGACCGCGGTGGACACCACGCGCGACATCCCGATCGTTCCGCCCCAGCCGATCGTGGTCGAGAAGGTCGGCACGCCCGTCGTCGCCGATCCGCCCAAGCCGCCGCCGCCGCTCGTTCCCGCCGGAACCGACCCGCGCTATGCCGGCGACTTCCAGCCGCAATATCCCTCGTCCGAGCTTCGCGCCGAACGCGAGGGCACCGTCTCGGTCCGCGTGCTGATCGGCGTGGACGGGCGCGTGAAGGCCGTCGAGCAGGTCCGCGCCACCAGCCCCGCCTTTTTCGAGGCGACGCGGCGCCAGGCGCTCGCCAAATGGCGCTTCCGCCCCGCGACGCGCGGCGGGGTGGCCGAGGAGAGCTGGAAGGTGCTCAACGTCCGCTTCACGCTCGACGATGCGCGCTGACGCGC
>JAEWCK010000338.1 GCA_023390675.1 Pseudomonadota bacterium | reverse complement strand
CGCCAGCTGGCGCAGATGGCGGGACGCCGCGAGTACGTCGATACTGGGCCCCGGCCTTCGCCGGGGAACGGTCGCGTCCTAGTGCCGGTACCGCGCCTTCGCCAGCGCCACTGCCTCGCCCAGCTTCGCCGCGGTCAGCGCCGCGCGGAACTTCGCGCCGTCGCTCGCCCGCACGCCCGTCACCACGTCCGGAATCACGCCGCGCACTTCGTTCGATCCGTCCTTGCGGAAGCGCACGCAGTCGGGGACCTCGAGCACTGCGCCCGAATGCTTGAGCGTCGTCGGCGTCCCGCCCCAGGTGTGCCCGCATCCCGCCCCGCCGGTGCGCGCGCCGAGCAGCACCGCAGCGTCGTTGTCGCGGAGCATCGCGGCGAATTCCTCCGCCGCCGACCAGGTCTCGTTGTCGGTCAGCACCACCAAAGGCCCGTCCCACGCGCCCGGCTGATAGGCATATTGCGCGGGGCTGAAGACATATACGCCCCAATCCTTGCCCGCGAACGCGCCGGCGGGGGCGTCCCCCACCAGCCCGGTCGCGAAGCCGGCTCGGCCCAGCCGCGCGCAGCCCGTCGCCGGGTCGCACGGCGTAGCCGCTTCCTTCGCCGCCGCCTCGGCCTCGGCCGCCCAGCCGAGCAGCCGAGCGCGATCGGCTTTGCTTGCTGACTTGGCGAAGTCGCGCAGTCGGGAGGCGAGACCGTTCCATTGCTTCACCCAATGCTCGCCCCGCATGAACCCCATACGGGCCGAGACCAATGTGCGCGGCGTGAGCATCCGCGCCGCCGCCTCGGCCCATTCGGAACCGCCGCCATTGTCGCTGATGTCGACGAGCAAGGCCGTCGCGCCCTCGGCCCTGAGCCGCGCGAGCGTCGTCGCCAGCCCCTCGGTCATCGCGCGATAGGTGGCGGTGAGCACCACATCCTCGCAGGCATCGTCGCACGGCTTGTCCGCCGGCAGGCTACTCGCCGCCAGCGCCGCGCGGCACAGCGCCGGATAGCCGTGCGGATCGAACACGCCGATCCGCACCACCCCGACATCGCCGATCATCCCCGCGGGGAACGCCGTCCCCTCGAGCGCGCGATAGCCCTCGATCGCCACCGCCGTGCCGGGGCGCACCTGCCGCCCGTCATAGCCCAGCGCCTCGCACGAAGCCGCGCGCGGGCCCGCCGTGCCGCCGCCACCGGGTGCAGCGGCCTTCGGCCAGATCAAATCGACATGCCCGTCGCCGATCCGGCGGACGACTCGCTCGAACAGCGCCCGCGCCTCGGCGTCGCTGCCCGCTTTGGCGAGCATCGCCTCGACTTGCGCGAAGCCGCGGTCGAGCGGGAAGCCGCGCTCCTCGGTCAGCCAGTCGAGATTGGCGTATTTTTCCTGCAGCGCCGCGCGCATCTGCGCGAGATCCTCGAGCCACGGCTTCGCGTCCCAGCCCTGCGCGCTCGCGGGCGCCGCGGCGACAAGCGCAAGCGCCGCCAAAAACGATCTGATCAGCTTCATGTGTATTGCTCTAATAATACACATCGGCAAAAGGCAAGCCCTTGGCCTGAACTTTGCTGAACTTTCAGCCGTCGCCGACGCGCTCGATGTCGGCGCCGACGCCCGAGAGCTTCTCCTCGAGCCGCTCGTAGCCGCGGTCGAGGTGATAGACTCGGTTGACCTGCGTCTCGCCCTCGGCCGCGAGCCCCGCGAGGATCAGGCTCATCGACGCGCGCAGGTCGGTCGCCATCACTTGCGCGCCGACCAGCCGGGCCGGGCCGTGCACCACCGCGGTACGCCCGCGCACGTCGATATGCGCGCCCATCCGCGCCAGCTCGGGCACGTGCATGTAGCGGTTCTCGAAGATCGTCTCGGTGAACACGCTCGCACCCTCCGCGACGCATTGCATCGCCATGAACTGCGCCTGCATGTCGGTCGCGAAGCCCGGGAAGGGCGCAGTCGACAGCGTCAGCGGCTTGAGCTTGCTCTCGGCGGCAATGCGGATGCCGCCCTTCTTCTCCTCGACCGTCACGCCCGCGGCGACGAGCGCGTCGAGCGTCGCGCGCATGTCGTCGGCCGCCGCGCCGGCAAGCTCGACATCTCCGCCGGTGATCGCCGCGGCGCAGGCATAGCTCCCCGCCTCGATCCGGTCGGGCATCACGGCATAGGTTGCGCCGTGCAGCCGCGAGACGCCTTCGATCTCGAGCCGCTCGGTGCCGATGCCGTGGATGTGCGCGCCCATCGCGACGAGGAGATTGCACAGGTCGACGATCTCGGGCTCGCGCGCCGCATTGTCGAGCACCGTCGTGCCCCGCGCGGTCGCCGCCGCCATCAGCGCATTCTCGGTCGCGCCGACCGAGACCACCGGGAAGCTGTAGCGCCCGCCGGAGATGCGCCCGCCCGGCGCGCTCGCCTTCACATAGCCCGCGGCGAGCTCGATCTCGGCGCCCATCGCCTCGAGCGCCTTCAGATGCAGGTCGATCGGCCGGTTGCCGATCGCACAGCCGCCGGGCAGCGACACGGTCGCCTCGCCCGCACGGCCGAGCAGCGGGCCGAGCACGAGGATCGACGCGCGCATCTTCCGAACGATGTCATAGGGCGCGACCGTCGAACTGAGATTGCCCGCGCGCACCGTCATCACCCGTCCGAAATCGGTCGGCCGCGTGCCTTCGATCGCCGTCGACGCGCCGAGCTCGTTGAGCAGGTGGCCGAAGCTGTCGACATCGGCGAGCCGCGGCAGGTTGCGCAGGGTCAGCGGTTCGTCGGTCAGCAGCGCGCACGGCATCAGCGTCAGCGCGGCGTTCTTTGCCCCCGAAATGGGGATTTTGCCCGACAGGCGATTGCCGCCGCGAATGAGAATCCGGTCCATCGCGGGCTTCTAGCCCGTCCGGGAGCGCACGCAAGGGTACGGCCTTTTCGCCGCGCTTGATCGATTTTAATGCATTGATTCCACGGCACTGCTTTGCATCGCCGGTGGGGGGAAGCGAAAAGCGTGTCCGGTAGTTGTTTCGCTGAAGTGCTGAGCGAGTTGATCGACCTGACTCAGGCCGAGCATGCTGCGCTCGAAAAGTTCGAAGAACGCCAGCGGCATGTGCGCCGCGGGGCGGTGCTGCAACGCGAGAACGAGGCGTGCGGCGAGCTGTTCATCCTGCGCAAGGGGCTGATGATGTCCTATGTGCTGCTCGACGACGGCAGCCGGCAGATCCTGCGCTTCCTTTTTCCCGGCGACATGCTCGGCGTGTCGAGCGCGATCTATCAGGAAGCCCCCGAGACGCTCGCCGCGCTTTCGGACTGCGTCGTCTGTCCGTTCGATCGCGGCGCGCTCTCCGATCTGATGCTCGCCCATCCGCGGTTATCGGCAATGATACTCGTCTATTCGCAGATCGAGCGCGTCGCGCTGACCGACCGGCTCGCCGCGCTGGGCCGCACCAGCGCCAAGGCGCGCGTCGCGGCGCTGCTGCTCGAGCTGCGCAACCGCCTGCGCGCGATGGACAAGAGCGTGACCAACGTCTTCGCGCTGGGGCTTACCCAGGAAGAGGTGGGCGACGCGACCGGGCTCACCGCGGTGCACGTCAACCGGATGCTGCGTCAGCTCGAGGAGGAAGGCATGATCGCACGCGAAGGCGGCCGCGTGACTCTGCTCGACGAGCGCGCACTGGCGCGTGCGGCGAACTACGTCAATCGCTACGAGGGGCTCGATCTCGGCTGGCTGCCGGGGCCGCGCTAGGCGCTCAGGCCTTCTCCAGCGTGCACTGGAGCGGATGCTGGTTCTGCCGGGCGAAATCGATCACCTGGCTCACCTTGGTCTCCGCCACTTCGTAGCTGAACACCCCGCACACCCCCACGCCGCGCTGGTGGACGTGCAGCATCACGCGCGTCGCCTCCTCCATGTTCATCCGGAAGAAGCGCTGGAGCACGAGCACGACGAACTCCATCGGTGTGTAATCGTCGTTGAGCATCAGCACGCGATAGGGCGTCGGTTGCTTGGTGCGCGTCCGCGTGCGCGTGGCCAGCCCGACATTGGGGTCGTCGCTGCGGCGGTCGTCGTCGCCGTCTTCGGCCATATGAATTTGAAGGACTTCGGTCACGGGCGCAAAAATATGGGCTGGGGGCGAACAGGGCAAGGCTGCTCGATCGCCATAAACCCTGATTTTCGAAAGCCGAATGCAAGAAGGGCGGCCGTCGGGTGA
>JAEWCK010000258.1 GCA_023390675.1 Pseudomonadota bacterium | reverse complement strand
GTCCTACGTCTCGCTCAAGCTCAACCCGAAGAAGGTTCCCGACCTGCCGGCGCCGCGACCGATGTTCGAGGTGTGGGTCTACAGCCCGCGCGTCGAGGGCGTGCACCTGCGCGCCGGCCCGGTCGCGCGCGGCGGGCTCCGCTGGTCCGACCGCCGCGACGACTTCCGCACCGAAATTCTCGGGCTGATGAAGGCGCAGCGCGTCAAGAACGCCGTGATCGTGCCGACCGGCGCCAAGGGCGGCTTCTATCCCAAACAGCTCCCCTCCCCGGCGGCCGACCGCGACGCGTGGTTCGCCGAAGGCACCGAGAGCTACCGCATCTTCATCCGCACGCTGCTCTCGGTCACCGACAACATCGTCGAGGGCAAGGTCGTCCATCCCGAGAAGGTTCGCGTGCTCGACGGCGAGGACCCCTATTTCGTCGTCGCCGCCGACAAGGGCACCGCGACCTTCTCCGACGTCGCCAATGCGATCGCGATCGAGCGCAACTTCTGGCTCGGCGACGCATTCGCCAGCGGCGGTTCGCACGGCTATGACCACAAGGCGATGGGGATCACCGCCAAGGGCGGCTGGGTCTCGGTCCGCCGCCACTTCCTCGAAATGGGCGTCGACATCCAGTCCGAGCTCGTCACCGTCGCGGGCTGCGGCGACATGTCGGGCGACGTGTTCGGCAACGGCATGCTCCTGTCGAAGGCAATCAAGCTCGTCGCCGCGTTCGACCACCGCCACATCTTCCTCGACCCCGATCCCGATCCGGCGAAGTCATGGGCGGAGCGCGACCGCATGTTCGCGCTGCCGCGGTCGAGCTGGGCCGATTACAATCCCAGACTGATCTCGAAGGGCGGCGGTGTCTTCCCGCGCACCGAGAAATCGATTCCCCTGAGCCCCGAGGTCCAGAAGCTGCTCGGGCTGGACGTCAAGGAAATCGACCCCACCAGCCTGATCTCGGCGATCCTCAAGGCGCAGGTCGGGCTGCTCTGGTTCGGCGGCATCGGCACCTACATCAAGGCTGCCAGCGAGAGCCATGTCGATGTCGGCGATCCCGCCAACGATCGTCTCCGCGTCAATGCCGAGCAGGTCCGCGCGCAGGTGGTCGGCGAAGGCGCCAATCTCGGCGTCACCCAGGCCGGCCGCATCGCCTTCGCGTCGCATGGCGGGCGCATCAACACCGACTTCATCGACAATTCGGCGGGCGTCGACTGCTCGGACAACGAGGTCAACATCAAGATCGCGCTCAACCGCGAGATGATCGAGGGCCGGCTGGAGTTCGAGGATCGCAACAAGCTCCTCGCTGCGATGACCGACGACGTCGCGCACCTCGTGCTCGAGGACAATCGCCTCCAGACGCTCGCGCTCTCGTTCATGGAGAATGACGGGCCGGTCGCGCTGCCCAGCTACGTCCGCGTCATCGAGATCCTCGAAAGCGCCGGTCGGCTCGACCGCGCGGTGGAGGGCCTCGGCACGAACGAGGATCTACTGCGCCGCGCGCAGGAGGGCCGAAGCCTCACCCGGCCCGAGCTCGCGGTGCTGCTGGCTTCGACCAAGCTCGCGCTCCAGGACGCGATCGAGCACGGCCGGCTCGGCCACGATCCGGCGCTCGAACGCGATCTGTGCGACGCCTTCCCGAAGGCGATGCAGAAGAAGTTCGGCAAGGCGATCGAGGAGCACCGGCTGCGCGGCGAGATCGTCGCGACCAAGCTCGCCAATCGCGTGATCAACCGTCTCGGCGTGCTCCATCCCTTCGAGCTCGCCGAGGAGGAAGGCGCGGCGATGGCCGATATCGCGGCGATGTTCGTCGTCGCCGAGCGGCTGTTCTGCCTGCCCGCGATCTGGGAAGCGGTCGAGACCGCCGAGATCGGCGAAGGCGCGCGCATCGCGCTGCTCGACGAAGTCGCGGTCGCGGTGCGCGGCCAGGTCGCCGACCTGCTGCGCGTATGTCGTCCGGGCGCTAGCCCCGCCGAAGTCATCGAGCGGCTGAAGCCCGGCATCGACGCGCTCGACAAGCAGACCAAGGCGCTGCTCCTCGACGAGGTCAAGGCGCAGTCGAGCCGCATCTCGGCAAAGCTCGTCGCAGCCGGCGCGCCGAGCGCGCTGGTCGCCAAGGTGATCAAGCTGTTCGAACTGGACGGCGCGGTCGGCCTCGCCGACCTCAGCGTCCGCAAGGGCATCGACGAGACCGCGCTGACCCGCGCCTTCACTTCGCTCGGCCAGGCGCTGGGTCTCGACTGGGCGCAATCGACCGCTGCGCGGATCACCAGCGGCGACGTGTGGGAGCGGCTGCTGATCGCCGGCCTCGCGCGCGACTTCCAGCAGCTCCGCCTCGAATTCCTCAGCCGCCTCCAGGACAAGGACCCGCAGGCGGCGGTAGATGTATGGCTCGCGGAGAATGCCGCGCGCGTCGAGCAGTTCGCCGCGCTCGTCGCCCGCGCCCGCCAGGCCGCGGTGCCCAACGCCGCAATGCTCGCCCAGATCGCGGGTCAGGCGCGCGTACTGCTGGGGCGGGAATAACTCAAAATCTTCCTCTCCCCTTCAGGCGAGAGGGTTGGGGGAGGGCCTGTCGAGGGTGCATCGCGCTTGCCCCTCCCCCCCAGCCCTCTCCCCGCAAGCGCGGAGAGGGAGCTAGGCTGCCGCGCGCGCCTTCCGTGCCGCGAGGTCGCCGCGCCAGCCGCGCGCGCGCCACCACATGATCACGCCGGTGATCGCCAGCCCCGCCGGGATCAGCCCGCCCAGGAAGATGATGATCTGCCAGACGAGCCCCATATTGGTGCCGTCGTGGATGCGCCGCATCAGCCGTGCGGTGGTTTCGGTCTGCGGCCGCGCGGCGCGCGGCGCGATCGTGGCGGCGCCGTCCTTGTCGGCGATCGAGATCTGCGCCGACGGTCCCTTGGCGGCGATTTCGATCGTCCATGCGGGCTTCTGGTCGGTCGGCCAAGCGACCGAGCGCACCGCACCCTGAGCGGCCGCCTGGGCATGCGCCACGGCATCGCCGAGTGGAGTCGACGGCGCCTCGAGCGGCTGGGCGCGCATCAGCAAGGCTCGGTCCGGGCCCTTGGGCCGCGGCCCGTCTACGCCGGCGAACCAGCTCGGGAACGAGATCCACACGCCGGTCAGCGAAAGCACGAACAGCGGCAGCGCGATCCAGAAGCCGAACGTCTGGTGGAGGTTGTGGTCGAGATTGCGATGCCGCCCGAAGCGGAACGCGCGGCGGAGCCGGCCGGCGGTCGGCCACCACAGCCACAGCCCGGTCAGCGACGAGAACAGCATCGCCATACCGATCCAGCCGACGATCTGCCGCCCGACGCCGGGCAGCATCAGCGAACCATGCAGCGAATGCATCACCGCGAACACGCCCTGCCCGCTGGTCTCGGTCGCGATCACGCGCGCGGTCGCGGGGTCGAGATAGACCGACACGCGCATCGGCCGGCCACGGGAAGGCCTGGTGGCGGTGGCGATCACCGGCTCGTCCTTGCCGAGTTCGATCCGCGACAGCCGCTGGCCGGGCGCGAGCGCGGCCCGCGCGGCGTCGGCATAGGCCGTCACCGGAAGCGACGCCGGCACGCTCGCATGGTGCCGCTCGGGGTGCAGCCACGCCTGGAAAGGCTCGTCCCACACCAGCAGCGCGCCGGTGATCGAGATCGGGATGATCAGCACCGCGAGCGTCAGCCCGATCCATTTGTGCACCTGGAACCACAGGTTGCGGAGCTGGATCCTGGTCATGCGCGCGAATCTCCCTTTGCGCGCGACATTGCATTGACGCTATTGCAAGTCAATCGCAGTTAAGCATCTGCCCAGCGGCGCAGGAGATTGTGATAGACCCCGGTCAGCTCGATCACCGAGCGGTCGTCCTGCCCCAATTGCCCCGCGAGGCGCTGCACCGCCCCGTCCATCTCGAACAATATCCGCCGCGCCCCGTCGTCGCGGACCATCGACTGCACCCAGAAGAAGCTCGCCACCCGCGCGCCGCGCGTCACCGGCTCCACCCGGTGCAGACTCGACGAGGGGTAGAGCACCCCGTGCCCCGCAGGCAGCTTCACCCGTTGCTCGCCGAACTGCCCCTCGACCACCAGCTCGCCCCCGTCATAGGCATTCGCGTCCTCGAGGAAGACCGTCATCGACAGGTCGGAGCGGATGCGGAAGTCGCTGCCGCGCTGGATCCGCACGGCATTGTCGACATGCGCGCCGAAAGCCTGCCCGCCCGCATAGCGATTGAACAAGGGCGGGAAGACCTTGAGCGGCAGCGCCGCCGCGACGAACAGCGGCGACCGCGCCAGCGCGTCGAGCACGATCGCGCCGCCCGCGCGGTGCGCGTCGCTTCCCTCCGGAAGCTGCTCATTCTTCTTGGCGAGCGCCGATTGCGCGCCCGAAGTGGCGTTCCCGTCGACCCATTCCGCGCCGTCGATGATGCCGCGAACCCGCGCGACTTCGCCGGCCGAGAGCAGGTCGGGGATCGCGATCAGCAAAGGGCATCCTCCAGCCCGGGCCAGCGCGAGCCGCGCAGCCAGCCGCGCGCCTTCCCGGCGAACGCCGGCGTAGCGCTTTCGGCGCAGCGGGCCAGCCAGCCCCGCGCCTCATCCACGCGTCCCACATCGAGCAGCATCCGCGCATGGTTGAACATGCCCCGGAAATCGCCGCCCTCGGCCGCCCGTGCATAGCATCCCGCCGCCTTCGCCATATCCCGCGCCACCACCCAGCCGTCCTCGTGGAAGCTGCCGATATAATTGACTGCCTTGGCGTTGCCCAATGCCGCCGCCTTCTCGAACCAGCCGAGCGCCGCGGCCTTGTCCTCGGCCACGCCCTCGCCCAGCGTCAGCGCCGTCGCGTAATTGTACATGCCCCAGTCGAGCCCGCGCTCCGCGGCGATGCGGAAGCATTCGGCGGCGCGGCCCTTGTCGACCGCCACGCCCCAGCCGAGATCGTAGCAGCGCCCGACCATGTTGAGCGCCATCGGATGGCCCTGCGCCGCAGCCCTGTTGAACCAGCCGAACCCCTCGCTCGCGCGGCCCGCATCGAGGCACATCTGCCCCCACACCGCCTGCGCCTCGGCGACGCCGGCCTCCCCGCCCTCCCCAACGCGCGCCCCCCGCACCAACCGCCCA
>JAEWCK010000250.1 GCA_023390675.1 Pseudomonadota bacterium | reverse complement strand
TTCCCGGTGAGCGTGGCGAGCCGGAACAGCGCGCCCTTACGCGCCGCCTCGAACGCCGGGACCTCGGCGCGGGTCTGCTCGAGCAGCGCCTGCGCGCGGCTGGTGTCGAGCCCGGTGCCGCGCCCGCCCGCCTCGAGCCGACGCGTCAGGTCGAACGTGTCTTCCTGAACCCGCAGCGTCTCGCGCGCGACGGCGAGCTGCTGCCCTGCGGCGCACGCGTCCGAATAGGCGCGGATCGTCTCGGCGACCACGGTGACGCGCGTCAGGTCGTACGCGGCTTGCGTCGCCTCCAGATCGGCGCGCCCGGCCTGGATCGCGCGCGTGATCCGCCCGAACAGGTCGACCTGATAGCCGACATCGAGCCCGACATCATAGCTGTCGCCGCGCGGTCCCGCGCCGTTGACGCCGACGGTCGATCCGGCCGTCTGGCCGTAGTTCGCGCTCGCGTTGATCTCGGTGCTCGGCAGCCGCGCCGCGCGCGTCTCACGCAGCACCGCGCGCGCCTGCCGCAGATTGGCGGCGGCGACACGCAGATCGGTGTTGGCGGCGAGCGCCTCGCCGACCAGGCGGTCGATCACCGGCGTGTCGAACAGCTTCCACCATTCCGCCGGCGGCTCGTCGGGGACGAAGCCCGGCTGCGCGGCCTGGCTCAGCGCGCCCTGCGCAGGTGCGTTGGGCGCGGGCGAGACATAGTTCGGCCCGACGACGCAGCCCGACAGGGCTGTGGCGGCGAGCAGGGGGAGGATGCGCTTCATCATGCTTCTCCTCCCTCCACGGCAGGCGTCTGGTGCGGTTGTGCGGGCGCATCCTTGCTCACCCGGCCTTTGCCGAGCTTGCGCATCAGCACGTAGAAGACCGGCGTGAAGATCAGGCCGAACCCGGTCACGCCGAGCATGCCGAAGCCCACCGCCGTGCCGAGCGACTGGCGCATCTCCTGCCCCGGCCCACTGGCGATCGCGAGCGGGATCACGCCGAAAATGAACGCGAAAGAGGTCATCAGGATCGGCCGCAGGCGCGAGCGCGCGGCGTGGACCGCCGCCTCGAACCGCGTCATGCCCTCTTCCTCGCCCTGCTTGGCGAACTCGACGATCAGGATCGCGTTCTTCGCCGCCAGCGCGATCAGCACGACGAGGCCGACCTGCGTCAGGATGTTGTTGTCCATGCCTCGCAGATTGACGCCCAGCATCGCGGCGAGGATGCACATCGGCACGATCAGGATCACCGCCAGCGGCAGCGTCAGCGCCTCGTACTGCGCCGCGAGCACGAGGAACACGAACACCACCGCAAGCACGAAGATCAGCGCCGAGCTGCTCCCCGCCGCCTTCTGCTGATAGGCGAGCCCGGTCCATTCATAGCCGTATCCCGGCGGCAGCGTCTTCGCCGCCAACTGCTCCATCGCCGCGAGCGCGTCGCCCGAGGAGACGCCCGGAGCGGCAGCGCCTTGCAGCTCGACCGCGGGCTGGAGGTTGTAGCGCACCACGCGCGCCGATCCGGAGTCGCGATAGAAGGTCGCCACCGCCGAGATCGGCACCATCTCGCCCGATTTCGAGCGCACCTGCAGCCGGCCGATATCGGTCAGGTCGTCGCGCGCGCTAGGCTCGGCCTGCGCGGTCACGCGGAAGGTGCGGCCGAGCAGGTTGAAGTCGTTGACATAGGTCGAGCCGATATAGGTCCCGATCGCGTCGAACACCTGGCTCGGCTCGACGCCGAGCAGCTGCGCCTTGTCGCGGTCGACATCGGCGCGGATCTTGGGCGTCGAGGTGTTGAACAGCGAGAAGACCTGCGTGACCTTCGGCTCCTGCATCGCCGCGCCCATCATCGCCCCGGTCGCGCCTTCGAGGCCGCGCCAGCCGCCATTGGCCGACTTGTCCTCGATCATCATCGTGAAGCCCGATCCATTGCCGAGCCCCTGCACCGCGGGCGGCGCGATCATGAAGATGTTGGCGCCCTCGATCTGCCCGGCGATCGCCCCGGTCAGCTGGCCGGCCAGCGCCTCGGCGCTCTGCTTCTTGCCGCGCTCGGACCAGTCCTTCAACTTGATGAAGAACACGCCCGAGTTCGAGGCGGCGCTGAAGCTCGCGCCGTCGAGGCCGGCGAACGCCGCGCCGTCGGTCACGCCGTCGGTCTTGCTCGCGATGTCATAGGCCTTGTTGACGATCTCGCTGGTGCGGTCGAGCGACGAGCCCGGCGGCAGCTGGACGACGCCGATCAGAAAGCCCTGGTCCTGCTCGGGAATGAACCCCGTCGGCGTCGCAGTGAGCCGCCAGCCGGTGAGCGCGAGCAGGCCCGCATAGATGACCATCATGATCACGCCCATGCGGATCACGCGCCCGGTGACGCGGCCATAGCGGTCCGAGAGCCAGTCGAAGCCTTGGTTGAACTTCTCGGCGCCCACCTTGATCGGCCGCATCCAGCGCGGCCCGCTGTCGGCGTCGATCTCGCGGTGCGGCTTGAGCAGCAGCGCGGCGAGCGCGGGCGACAGCGTCAGCGAGACGACCAGCGAGATCGCCGCCGCCGCCGCGATCGTCACTGCGAACTGGCGGTAGAAGATGCCCGGAATACCGCCGACCATCGCGGTCGGGATGAATACCGAGACGAGCACGAGCCCGATCGCGACCAGCGCGCCCGAGACTTCGCGCATCGTCCGGTGCGCAGCCTCGCGCGGCTGCATGCCTTCGCGGATGTGCTTCTCAACCGCCTCGACCACGACGATCGCGTCGTCGACGACGATGCCCACTGCGAGCACCAGCGCGAACAGCGAAAGCGAGTTGATCGAGAAGCCGAGCGCCAGCTGCACCGCGAAGGTGCCGACCAATGCGATCGGGATCGCCACGATCGGGATCACCGCCGCGCGCCAGGTCTGGAGGAAGATCACCACGACGAGCACGACGAGGATCACTGCTTCGAGCAACGTCTCCTGCACGGCCTCGACCGAGGCCGAGACATATTCGGTGGGATTGTACGGAATCGAATATTGCAGCCCCGCCGGGAAATCCTTCTTGAGGCTTTCCATTTCCTTGAGCACGAGATCGGCCGCCGAGAGCGAGTTCGCCCCCGGCTGCTGGACCACCGCGAGCGCGATGCCGCGCTTGCCGCCGAAGGTGCCGCGGATCGAATAGTCCTGGCTGCCCAGCTCGACGCGCGCGACGTCGCCCAGCCGCGTGATCGCCGCGCCGCTCGGATCGGACTTGACCGTGATGTTCGAGAATTGCTCGACCGTGGCGAGGCGGCCCTGCACGTCCACCGGCATCTCGAACGAGGGGTTGTTGCGCCCGCTCGGCGCCTGGCCGAGCGCACCACCCGCGACCTGCACGTTCTGCGCGCGCAGCGCCGCGACGATCTCGCTCGAAGTCAGGTTGCGCGCCGCGGCCTTGTCCGGATCGAACCAGACGCGCATCGAATAATTGCCGCCGCCGAACACCTGCACCGAGCCGACGCCCTCGAGGCGTAGCAGCCGGTCGCGGATCGAGGTGTTGGCGTAGTTGCCCATGTAATCGACGTCGAGGCTGTTGTCGGGCGAGGTCAGCGCCACGATCATCAGGAAGCCCGATTCCTGCTTGTTCACCGTCACGCCGACTTGGCGGACCTGATCGGGAAGCCGTGGCACGGCGAGCTGGACGCGATTCTGCACGAGCACCTGCGCCGCATCGAGATCGGTGCCGGGCTTGAAGGTGACGGTGATCTGCGCCGATCCCTGGGTCGAGGACGAGCTCATATAGAGCATCCCCTCGACGCCATTGATCTCCTGCTCGAGCGGGGCGGATACGGTCTCCGCGACCGTCTCGGGCGAGGCGCCGGCATAGAAGGCCTGCACTGCGATCGTCGGCGGCGCGATCTCGGGATATTGCGAGAGCGCGAGCAGCGGATAGGCGAACGCGCCGATCAGCGTGATGAACACTGCGATCACGCCCGCGAAGATCGGGCGCTCGATGAAGAAGCTCGAAAGCCCCTTATGCTCTACCGGCTCGGGCGCGGCGGCGGACTGGGAGGCGTCCATGCTGCCGCTCCTCAGCGCTTGCCGGCGGGGAGCGCGGTTCCGGCGGGCAACGCGTTCGACGAGGGCGGACCGCTCGCGGCCGCGGGCTGCGCTTCGATCTTGCCCGGCTGCGGCGTCACCTTGACGCCCGGCCGCGCGCGCTGCGTGCCGCCGATGATCACGCGGTCGTCGCGCGTCAGCCCGCCGCGGATCACGCGGAGGTTGCCGCGCAGCGGTCCGGTCTGCACTGGCCGCGCGACCACGGTGTTGGACTTGTCGACGACGAACACGATCTGCCGCGCCGCATCGGCCATCACCGCGGTGTCGGGGACGAGCAGGGCGGGGTAGGGCTTCGAAGCCTCGAGCCGGAGCGAGCCGAACATGCCGGGCTTCAGGAAGCCGCCCGGGTTCGGGATCACCGCGCGCGCACGGATCGTGCCCGCGCCCGCATCGAGCGCATTGTCGACGAAGTCGAGCGTGCCCGGATGACTATAATCGCTCTCGTCCGAAAGCTTGACGTTCACCGGCGTGCCGTTGGTGACGCCAGCCCCTTCGCGCTGATATTTGAGCAGCAGCGCTTCCGAGCCCTGGAACACGAAGTGGAGCGGATCGACCGAGACGATCGTCGTCAGCACGGTCTGGTCGGCGGCGACCGAATTGCCGGCATCGACCTTGCGCTCGGAGATGCGCCCGCTGATCGGCGCATAGACGCGCGTGAAGCCCAGATCGAGCCGGCGCGCGCGGAGGTTCGCGCCCGCCGCGGCGACCTGCGCCTGGCCCGCGCGCACCGCGGCCTGGCGCTGCTCGACTTCCTCCTGGCTCGCGGCGCGCTGCGCGGCGAGCGTCTGCGAGCGGGCGAGCTCGGTGCGGGCGTTGGCGAGCGTCGCCTGTGCCTGGGCGAGCTGCGCTCCCGCCTGCGCGACCGCCGCCTGCGCCTGGCGCGGATCGATCGTGAAGAGCAGCTGGCCCTTCTTCACATAGGCGCCGTCGCGGAAGAAAACGCCCTGCAGATAGCCCGATGCGCGCGGGCGCACCTCGACATTCTGGATCGCTTCGAAGCGGCCGACATATTCGTCCCAGTCGACCACGTCCTGCACCAGCGGCGCAGACACGGTGACGGGCGGTGCGCCTTGCTGGGGCGGGCCCGAGTCGCCCTTGCCGCCGCATGCTGCAAGCGCGAGCGCGATGACGGGGGTAAGCAACTGGAGTTTCTTCGAAAACATAAAGCGTGTCCCCGGTTCGGCGCCTCGCCGCGACCCTCTCCGGGGCCATATCTCGATCGGAAAGGCTCCCGTGCGGCGGGTGGCTAGGCGTTTTGCAGGTGCGTTGTCAACGGCCGTTGACATAGAATGTCCACAATCGTTGACTAAAGGCGCGTTGGTGATAGGGGAGAGGGCCATGATCCCGCCGATCCAGGTCGCGCCCCGTGCGCGCAATGCGGCTGCGACCCGCGAGGCGATCCTTGTCTCTGCCCGCCGGCACTTCGCGCGCGAAAGCTACGAGAATGTCGGGCTGCGCGAAGTGGCGGGTGACGCCGGCGTCGATCCTGCACTGGTCGGCCGCTATTTCGGCAACAAGGAGCAGCTCTTCAAGGAAGCGTTGCGCGGCGACGACGAGCATATGATGCAGGACGTCGCGCGCGAGGACCTGCCCGAACACTTCGCGACCCTGCTGATGAGCGGCGAGGCGCGCAGCTGCGAGGCAACCGCGGCCAAGGTCGATCGGCTGCTGATGCTGCTGCGATCGGCCTCCTCGCCCAAGGCGTCCGAGATCATCCGCGATTCGATCGACACCGACATTTTGTGCCCCGTCTCGGCAGTGCTCGAAGGCGAGGACGCGGAGGTCCGCGCCGCCTTGTGCCTGTCGGTCCTGATGGGGGCGGGGATTCTGCGCACCGCGATGGGAATCGATCCGCTTTGCGACGCCGACGACGCGCGGCTGCGTCGCCGGTTGGTCGCGCTCTTCGGCGCCGCGCTGGCCTGATTCCACACGATCGTCATCCCGGCGAACGCCGGGATCTCGTGCGGCAGACGATCGCTTCGACGGGAGATTCCGGCTTTCGCCGGAATGACGGGCAGCCTCCAACCCGTTCCTGTAACAAATTTTGAGAACGTTCTTGAGAACGCTCTCAAATTGTGCTGTAACAGTTTCATTGGAGCGCAAGACTCCGCGAACGAAGGGGTGTTGGAAGGCTGGCCGCAGGCGCTGAGGCGCCGAATCGGCCTTCTTTCTTGGAGGTTGCCGACAGCGTTGTCGGAGCCCGCAACTCCCCGGTTGGATCGTAACAACAAGGGCGCCCTTCGGGTGCTTGGGGGACGCTGCTGCGTCCTCGACGGGGAGATGTGGATGCTGGTCGGCCTCAAGCGCTTGGCTCAGCCTGTTTCAGTGCTTGCCCTTGTAGCGGCGGGCGTCGCCGCGCATGCGCAGGACCCGGCGGCCGAGACGCGCGCCGATGCAGCCGCCGCGCGTCCCTGGGCCGATGCCGGCCTGCCTGCGCCCGCCCGCGCCGAGATGCTGCTCGCGGCGATGACGCTCGAGGAGAAGCTCAGCCTCGTCTACACGTGGTTCCCGCCGCTCGCGAAGGACCCCGCGGCGCCCGTCGACATGATTCCCTCGGCCGGTCAGCAGCCCGCGATCCCGCGGCTCGGCATCCCCGCGCTGCGCGAGACCGACGCGAGCCTCGGCGTCGCCAATCAGGTCGAACAGCGCAAGGGCGATGTCGCCACGGCGATGCCTTCGGGCCTCGCGCTCGCCGCCAGCTTCGATCCGCAGCTCGCTTATGACGGCGGCGCGATGATCGGCAGCGAGGCGCGCGCCAAGCGCTTCAACGTGATGCTCGCAGGCGGGATCAATCTGACCCGCGATCCGTGGGGCGGGCGCAATTTCGAATATCTGGGCGAGGACCCGCTGCTCGCCGGCTCGATCGCCGGGGAATCGATCCGCGGCATCCAGTCGAACCGCATCGTCTCGACGATCAAGCACTACGCCTTGAACGCGCAGGAGACCGGCCGCTTCGTGATGGATGCGCGGATCGGCGAGGCGGCGCTGCGCGAAAGCGATCTGCTCGCCTTCGAGATCGCGATCGAGAAGGGCCAGCCCGGATCGGTGATGTGCGCCTATATGTCGGTCAACGGCGACTTCGCCTGCGAGAACGACTTCCTGCTCAATCGCGTGCTCAAGCACGATTGGGGCTATCGCGGCTGGGTGATGTCGGATTGGGGCGCGGTGCACTCCACCGTGAAAGCCGCGCGCAACGGGCTCGATCAGCAATCGGGCGGCGAGCTCGACACGCATCCCTTCTATCGCGCCGATCTGAAGAAGGCGGTCGAGAGCGGAGAGCTGCCGATGGCGCGGCTCGACGACATGGTCCGCCGCATCCTCCACGGCATGTTCGCCGCCGGACTGATGGACGCGCCGGTGGTCGAGACGGTGCAACCGATCGATTACGCGAAGGATGCCGAAGTCGCGCAGCGCGCCGCCGAGGCGGGGATCGTGCTCCTCAAGAACGACCGCAACGTCCTGCCGCTCGCCAGGACCGCGAAGCGCATCGTGCTGATCGGCGGGCATGCCGATGTCGGCGTGCTCTCGGGCGGCGGCTCGTCGCAAGTCCGCTCGGTCGGCGGCGTGCCGATCGAGATTCCCTTGAAGAATGGCCCGGCCGCGTCCTTCGTGCGCGTGACCTGGCACGCGTCCTCGCCGCTTGCGGCGCTCCGCGCGCTTGCCCCCCGGGCGCGCGTCGAGTTCGTCGATGGCAGCGATCCCCAGGCTGCCGCCGCGGCGGCGAGGAACGCGGACCTTGCGATCGTCTGGGCCACGCAGTGGACGACC
>JAEWCK010000243.1 GCA_023390675.1 Pseudomonadota bacterium | reverse complement strand
CCCTATGACAGCGGCCGCTGGTTCGTCGCCACCGCGTGCCGGCTCTGCTCGGCCGAGGTCGAGACGTTGATCGAGGCGGCGCGCGACGCCCCCGATCTCGATTCGCGCGCGCACCGGATCGCCGAGGCCGAGGCCGCGCTGGTCGCCGACGCCGCCTACATCCCTATCGCCCAGCCCTTCCGTTGGTCTATCGTCGCATTGAGGTTGCAGGCCTGGCAGGGGAACGCGCGCGCGTGGCACCCGTTGAACCACCTGCGCAACGATACGGAGTGAAGCGATTGGCGAAGACGACGCGAATGGCTCCGGGAGTGCGGGTGCCGCTGGGCAAGGACGCCGCGGCGATCCGCGCGCGGATCGAAGGGCTCGAGAAGCTGCTCGAGCGCGGCTTCACGATCCCCGGCACCAGGCAAAAGTTCGGGCTCGACGTGATCCTCGACCTGATCCCGATCGGCGGCGATTTCATTGCGGCGGCGATGGGGCTCTATATGGTGATGGAAGCGCGCAACCTCGGCATGCCGAAGTCGGCGATCGTGCGGATGCTCGGCAATGTCGGGATCGACTGGCTGCTGGGGCTGATCCCCTGGGTGGGCGCGATCCCCGACTTCTTCTTCCGCTCGAACAGCCGCAACCTTCGCATCATCAAGAAGCATCTCGACCGGCACCACCCGTCGACCGCGACGATCGACCAGCCCCGCCGCTAGCGGCGCCCGCGCCAGATCCGCAGCGCCGCGCCGTCGGGCGCACCGCCGGTCCCTGCCCTGCAACGCACGTAGCGCAGCCGCGCATCTAGGCAGAGCCACAGCTCGTCGAGCCAGTTCTGCCGCGTGGTCGTGACGCGCAGCGATGTGGCGGGGATGCCGGGATTGGCCGTGGCGAACGCCGTCTTGAACCGGCCCACGGTCAGCGGACGCCGCGAGAGCGCAGCCATGTCCGGAAAGCGGATCGCGTGGTAGAGGCTGCGCGCCTTTCCGAAATATTGGCGCATGTCGAGCCCGGTGCAGGTGCCGTGCTTCGCCCATTCGTGCTGGACCAGCTGCGCCGAAGGCGTCGCGCACATCGTCTCGCGTAGCACCGCGGGCGGCACGATCGCGGCCCTGGCGCAATATTGCGGCCATTGCTTGCCGACGCCGTCAGGCCACAGGCCGTGGAGCGTGAAGCCGAAGCGCGCATCGCCGCCGCACTGGAAGCGCGCGGAAGCCTCGCGGCCGTGTGCGCGGCAATAGCCGGGGTTCCAGGTAAGCGCGAGCGTGTAGCCGCCGATCGGGAGCACGCGCTTGGGTTCGCTCGCGGTCGGAAGGTCGGGCCGCGGCGCCGGCGGGTTGGCGGGCGGCCTACACACCAGCGCCTGGGCGTTGGCGATGCCGGGAAGCATCGCGAGCGCCGCTACGAGTGGCATGATCGTCCGGTTGCGCATCGTTTGCCTCCTCAAGCCGCCTGGAAATCGAGCCCGATATCCGCGGCGGGCGCCGACTGGGTGAGGCGGCCGACGCTGACATAAGTGACCCCGGTCGCGGCGATGTCGCGAATCGTGTCGAGGCGGACGCCGCCCGAAGCCTCGGTCGGCACGCGCCCGGCGACCAGCGCGACCGCTTCGCGCAGCACCGGCAGGGACATGTTGTCGAGCAGCAGGTGCGTCGCGCCCGCGGTGAGCGCGGGCTCGATCTGCTCCAGCATGTCGACCTCGACGAGGATCTCGGCGATCCCCGCGGCGGCGGCGCGGCGCACCGCTTCGCCGACCGAGCCGGCGACCGCGACATGATTGTCCTTGATCATCGCCGCGTCCCACAGCCCCATCCGGTGGTTCTTCGCGCCGCCCATGCGCGTGGCGTATTTCTCGAGGATACGGAGCCCCGGGATCGTCTTGCGGGTATCCAGAACGGTTGCTCCGGTGCTGGAAATGCGATCCACATAGGCTCGCGTCATCGTCGCGATGCCCGAGAGGTGCTGGATGGTATTCAGCGCCGAACGCTCGGCAGTGAGCAATGCGCGCGCCTTGCCGCGCAGCCGCAGCAGGTCGGTCCCCGCCGCCACCTGCGCGCCGTCCTCCACCAGGCGCTCGATCGCGATATCGGGATCGAGCGCGCGGAAGAACGCCTCGGCGATCGGCAGCCCCGCCACCGTGACCGCGTCGCGGCTGTCCATCACGCCGGTGAACACCGCGTCGGCGGGGATCACCGCAGCGGACGTGATATCCCCCGCATCACCGAGATCCTCGGCGAGCGTGGCGGCGATGAATGCGTCGAGATCGAAGCCGGGGAGCTGGAAGGTCATGCGCGTGTCCTAGCCCGGACACGCGGCGCATTGAACCACAATTGACCGCGGCCGCGCGATCGCCGCACTCTGTCGGCATGGCCGACGCCGAACCCGCGCTGCTCCACCAGGTCCGCCGCCTGCGCCTCTGGTGGGAGCGCCGCACGCGCCACGAAACTTCGCCGCCCGACGAATGGATGGCGGACAAGCTGCTGCTCGATACGCTCGGTCTCGGTCTCGAACAGGCGATCCAGCATGTCGCGCAGGCGCCGCGCGATTACGATGCGTTCCTCGACTGGATCGTCGCCGTGGCGGGCGCGCCGGATCCCGAGACCATCGCGCGCTATCACGCCGCGCTCGACGGCGCCCCGCTTCCGTCCGCCACTGCAGCGCGGCTCGCGGCGATCGACGCGCTGCCGCCGGTGCTCGGGCCCGACGACATCGCCCATTGGGACGCGCACGGCTATGTCATCCTGCGCGGCGCGATCACGCCCGCGGAAATCGAGGCGGCGGCGGCTTTGGTCTGGGCGCTGGCCGAGGCCGATCCCGGCGATCCCGTGACGTGGCACGGTGCACGCCAGCAGGGCATGATGCTCCAGCACTTCCAGCATCCCGCCCTCGATGCAGCGCGACGCAGCCCGCGCATCCACAAGGCCTTCGCCCAGCTCTGGGGCGACAGCGATCTCTGGCCGCGCATCGACCGGGTGAGCTTCAACGCGCCACTCCTGCCCGGCCAGGGCTTCGCCGCGCCGCGACTGCACTGGGACGTGAGCCTGATTCCGCCGATCCCCTTCGCCACACAGGGCATCCTCTATCTTTCGGACACTGCGGCGGACCAAGGGGCGCTCGAATTGGTTCCGGGCTTCCACCACCGCATCGAGGCGTGGCTCGCGAGCCTCGGCGGCGCCGATCCGCGCGGCGTGGACCTGAGCGCCGAAGCCGTGCCCATCGCGGCGAACGCCGGCGACCTGATCATCTGGCGACAGGACCTGCCCCACGGCGCGAGTCCCAATCGCGCCGCGCGCCCCCGGCTGGCGCAATATCTGAACTTCTATTCGCCGCAGATGCGCGTGCCGGCGGAGTGGCGTTAGCCGCCGTTGCGCTTGAGCCAGGCCGCGCCCGCCGCTTCGGTATCCTCGCCGTTCGCGCCGGCAATCTCGAAATGGCGCTTGCCGTCGGGGCTGACCGCGTCGAGCGATTTGTACGAGCCACCTTGCTTCGACTTGTAATATTTGTGCCGGCCGACGAGCAGCCAGCCGGCATATTTGCCGCGCGCCACAACCTGCTCGGCCGAGCCGTCGATGACATAGCTCTCCGCGCCCGTAGCGGCATCGACGCGGTGAAGCGCGTCCGAAGTCACCCATTCAGCGGCGTCGATATAGAGGGTCCGCCCGTCGGGGCTGAACAAGGGCGCGCGCAAGCCTCTGAGCTGATTGCGCGGATCGTCGCTCGGCCGCGGCCCTATCAGCCTGCACGAGCGCCCGGTCGCGACGTCGACGAGCATCAGCGCGCCGAGCGGCTCGTCGCCGAACGATGGCGCGCCCGTGAGCGGCGGGCTCTCGTCATGGACATAGGCGACGCGCGTGCCGTCGGGCGAGAGCACCGGGTCGCGATCGTGGGGGTCGCTGCTCAGTACGGTCGTCTTACCGTCGGGCGCTGTGTAGACGATCGCCCCGCCCTTCGCCTCGACATGGCCGGCATCGGCCAGCCCCAACAGCAGCGCCAGCAGCATCCCTAGTCTCCCGTCACGCGCACCGGTCCCAGATCGCCATAGCCCACGCTCGCGCTCGCCATTTCGAGCATGCGGTCGAGGCTCTTCTTGGCCTTGAGCCGCAGCTCCTCCTCGATCTCGATGCGCGGCTCGAGGTCGCGCAGCGCGAGATAGAGCTTCTCCATCGTGTTGAGCGCCATGTACGGGCAGATATTGCAGTTGCAGTTGCCGTCGGCGCCGGGCGCGCCGATGAAGTTTTTGTGCGGCAGCGCCTTCTGCATCTGGTGGATAATGTGCGGCTCGGTCGCGACGATCAGCGTGTCGCCTTCGAAACTCTGCGCGAATTCGAGGATGCCGCGCGTCGAGCCGACATAATCGGCATGGTCGAGGATCGTCGGCGGGCATTCGGGATGCGCGGCGATCGGCGCCCCAGGATGCTGCGCCTTGAGCTTGAGCAGCTCGGTCTCGCTGAACGCCTCGTGGACGATGCACACGCCCGGCCAGAGCAGCATGTCCCGCCCCGAACGGCGGTTCATGTAGCCGCCCAGGTTACGATCGGGACCGAAGATGATCTTCTGGTCCTCTGGAATCTGGGCGAGAATCCGGTCCGACGACGAGCTGGTGACGATGATGTCGGAGAGCGCCTTCACTTCGATCGAGCTGTTGATGTAGGTGATCGCGATGTGATCGGGATGCTGCGCGCGGAACGCCGCGAACTGCTCGGGCGGGCAGCTGTCCTCGAGGCTGCACCCGGCATTCATGTCGGGGAGCACGACGATCTTCCGGGGCGAGAGGATCTTCGCGACCTCCGCCATGAAGCGCACGCCGCAGAACGCGATCACTTCGGCGTCGGTCTCGGCGGCCTTGCGGCTCAAGTCGAGGCTGTCGCCGACGAAGTC
>JAEWCK010000178.1 GCA_023390675.1 Pseudomonadota bacterium | reverse complement strand
CACTTCTTCTGCAGCGATGAAGAAGAAGTGCCCTCACCCAATCCTCTCCCGCAAAAGCGGGAGAGGGCTAAGAGGCGTCACACGTAAAGCAGGCTGATCCATTCGGCGATCAGCGCGGGTTTCTCCTCGCCCTCGATCTCGAGGGTGTATTGCTGGACCTGCTCCCAGATTCCGGGCTTGCGCTCGGTGAATTTCAGCAATGTGAAACGCCCGCGCACGCGCTTGCCCGAGCGCACCGGCTGCATGAAGCGCACTTTGTTGCCGCCATAATTGACGCCCATCTTCGCGCCTTCGATCGCGGGCGCGTTGGTCTTCGCGGCGAGCATCGGCATCAGCGAGAGCGTCAGGAAACCGTGCGCGATCGTGCCGCCGAAGGGCGTCTTCGCGGCGAGTTCGGGGTTCACGTGGATAAACTGGTGGTCGCCGGTGGCTTCGGCAAATTTATCGATCATCGCTTGTGTGACGTCGATCCAATCGGACACGCGCTCCGCGCCGATGCTCTCGGCCATCTGCTGCACCGTGATCGTATCCGCCAAGGCTGGCTCTCCGCGCAATTTTATTTCATAGCCCGCATCCATCTAGAGATGCTCCGTGGCTTCCTGCAAGCCTCACCCGACCGAGAATATGAAAATGGCGACTGCCGTAACGTCCGACCCGCGCGAAACCATGAAGAAGCTGCACCGCGCGGCCGAACCCGATGTTCTAAAGCCGTTGCTCGAACGCGCCCGGCTGAGCCCCGAGTCGCGCGGGCGGGTGATGGGCCACGCGCTCGGACTGCTCGCCGATCTGCGCGCGGCGCAGGGCAAGGGCTGGGTCAACCAGTTCCTCCAGGAATACCGCCTCAACTCGTCCGAAGGCGTCGCGCTGCTGAACCTCGCCGAAGCGTTCCTGCGCGTACCCGATCCCGAAACCGCCGACCTGCTGATCGCCGACAAACTGGGCGACGCCGATTGGAAGGCCCATTCGGGCAAGTCCAATTCGATGCTGGTGAACAGCGCCACCTGGGGGCTGATGCTCGGCCGCGCGGTGGTGGGCGAGCAGGGCGGGACGCTCCGCCGGCTGATCGCGCGCGCAGGCGAGCCGTTCGTCCGCCAGGCGGTCGGCGCGGCGATGAAGATGATGGGCGAGGTCTTCGTGATGGGCCGCACCATCGACGAGGCGATGCGCCGGATGAAGAAGCCCGAGCACGAAGGCTTCACGGCGAGCTTCGACATGCTGGGCGAGGCGGCGCGGACCCGGGCGGACGCCGAGCGCTATTTCGAGGCCTATTTCGAGGCGATCCGCGCAGTGGGGCGCGACCCCAAGGCGGGACATTCGATTTCGGTGAAGCTGAGCGCGCTACATCCGCGCTACGAGGTAGCGCAGTACGCCAAATGCGTGCCCGAGCTGACCGACATGCTCGCGCAGCTCGCCTCCGAGGCGGCGCACCAGAACATTCCGCTCACCGTCGACGCCGAGGAGAGCGAGCGGCTCGAGATGAGCCTCGACATCATCGGCAATGTCGCACGGCGGCCCGAGCTCAAGGGCTGGGACGGGTTCGGCATGGCGGTGCAGGGCTATGGCAAGCGCTGCCGGGCGGTGATCGGCTGGGCGGACCAGCTCGGCCGGCCGATGCACGTGCGTCTCGTCAAAGGGGCGTATTGGGACAGCGAGATCAAGCGGACGCAGGTCGAGGGGCTATCCGACTATCCGCTGTTCACCCGCAAGGCGGCGACCGACGTCTCGTACCTCGCCTGCGCGCGCGACATGCTGGAGGCGAAGAACATCGTGCCGGCGTTCGCGAGCCACAATGCGCTGACCGTCGCGACGATCCTCGAATGGGCGGGCAAGTCGCGCGACTTCGAGTTCCAGCGGCTGCACGGCATGGGCGAGGGACTCTACGAGCGGCTTGTGCGCGAGCAGGGCTATCATTGCCGGATCTACGCACCGGTGGGCGGGCATCGCGACCTGCTCGCCTATCTGGTGCGGCGCCTGCTCGAGAATGGCGCCAATTCGAGCTTCGTCCACCAGCTCGCCGACGAGCATCTGAGCGAGGCCGAACTGCTCGCCGATCCGGTCGAGAAGATCGCGGCGGTTGGCGGTACGCGCCATCCGAGCATTCCGCTGCCGAGGGACCTGTTCGGCGATTGGCGCAACTCGGGAGGGATCGACCTGCAGGAGCGCGGCGTGCTCGCCGAGACCGCGGCGGCGATCGCGGCGACGCCGATCGACCGCGGGGGCGAGTGGAAGGGCTCGGTCAGCGACGCGATCACGCGCGCGCAGGCGGGGTTCGCCGAGTGGTCGGCGACGCCGCTCGAGGAGCGCGCGGCAGTGCTCGAGCGGCTGGCCGATCTGATCGAGAAGCACCGCGTCATGCTGATGGCGCTGGCGGTGAAGGAAGCGTTCAAGACGATTCCCGACGCGCTCGGCGAAGTGCGCGAGGCGGCGGACTTCTGCCGATACTATGCCGCCCGCGCGCGCGCCGGTCTGGCGCCGGTCGTGCTGCCGGGGCCGACGGGCGAGCGCAACGAGCTCCGGATGGACGGCCGCGGCGTCTGGGCGACGATCGCGCCGTGGAATTTCCCGCTGGCGATCTTCCTCGGCCAGACGGTGGCCGCGCTGGTGACAGGCAATTCGGTGGTCGCCAAGCCTGCGCCACAGACGCCGGATATCGCGCGCGCGGCGGTGACGCTTGCGCACCGTGCGGGCGTGCCCGAGGATGCGCTGATCCTAGTGCCGGGCGGGCCCGAGGTGGGCGCGGCGCTGACGAGCGACCCGCGGATCGCGGGCGTCGCCTTCACCGGATCGACGCCGACCGCGCGCAAGATCGCGCGCTCGCTGCTCGAGGATGAGAGCCGCCCGCTGGTGCCGCTGATCGCCGAGACCGGCGGGATCAACGCGATGATCGTGGATTCGACCGCGCTGCCCGAGCAGGTGGTGCAGGACGTGCTGACGTCGTCGTTCCGCTCGGCAGGACAGCGTTGCTCGGCGCTCAGGCTGCTGCTGCTGCAGGAGGACATCGCCGGGAACGTCATCGAGATGCTGCGCGGCGCGATGGAGTTGCTGGTGATCGGCGATCCGGGCGATCCGGCTACCGACGTCGGGCCGGTGATCGACCGCGGCGCCTATGACCGGCTGATGGGCTATCGCGAAGGCATGCGGGCGCGCTGGCTCAAGACGCTCGACGTCCCGAAGGACGGGCTGTTCGTGCCGCCGACGCTGATCCGGCTCGATACGATCGAGGACCTGGAGCGCGAGTGGTTTGGGCCGATCCTGCACGTCGCGACGTGGGAAGCGGGCAAGCTCGTCGAGACGATCGACCGGGTGAACGCGAAGGGCTTCGGGCTGACGATGGGGCTGCACAGCCGCATCGCGCGATCGGGCGAGATCGCCGAGGCGCGGGCGCGCGTCGGCAACCTCTACGTCAACCGCTCGATGATCGGCGCGGTGGTGGGGAGCCAGCCGTTCGGGGGCGAGGGGCTCTCGGGGACCGGGCCCAAGGCAGGCGGGCCGCACTATCTTCAGCGCTTCTGCGCCGAGCGATCGGTGTCGGTGGATACGACCAGCGCGGGGGGAAATGCGACGC
>JAEWCK010000104.1 GCA_023390675.1 Pseudomonadota bacterium | reverse complement strand
GTGCCGGCCGCGGGGGCCGCGCCCTGACGCTGCTGGGCCTGCTGCTGTTGCTGCTGGAGCACGGCGAGCTGATAGGCGCGCTGGCGAGCCTCGCCCAGCGCCTGCTGCATGCTGACGGTGCGCTGCTGCGGCTGCCAGTTCTGCGGCGGCTGGATCGAGACGGTCGGCGCCGCCTTGTCGACTTCGGCGACGATCGCGTCGGTAAGGTCGATTGCGTCCGGCGCGTAGACGAAGGCGCTGGGCTTCAGGATCACGCCGATCTTCTTGGCGTTGACCACCGCGAGCACCGCCGCGTCATACTTCTGGAGGATGTTCTCGACCGCGAAGCCCTCGGCGCGGATCACCGGAATGCTCATCCGCTGGATGTCCTGGTTCGCCTTGTTCTCGGCGGTGGCGAGGCGCTGGAGTACCGCGGCCTTGGCCGGCACCTTGCTCGCCGCTTCGATCTCGTCGTCGGTGAGCTTGCCGTCCTTGTTGGTGTCGATCTGGTCGATCATCGGCTTCATTTCCGTCGCGGCGGCGGTGCGGCGCGTGTTCATCTGGTCGTAGACCGACTTGAACGACGTATCGATCGCGGTGTTGGCCGCTTCATAGGCCTTGGTCTTGGCGACGACGAGCAGCGGATCGGTGGTGCCGATCGCGCCGGTGACCTGGGCGTGCGCGGGCGCGGCCACGGCGAACGCCGCGGGCGCGGCGAGCATCGCGGCGATAATGCGCTTCTTGGTAATCATCAGAACTGCGTCCCTACGTTGAAGGTGATGAGCTTGGTATCGTCGCCCTTGGCATGCAGCAGCGCCTTGGCGACATCGATGCGCAGCGGGCCGAACGGCGAATTCCAGTTGACGCCGAAGCCAACCGAGAGGCGCGGCCGGGCGGTATCGCCCACGAAGCGCTCGAAGAAGGGCGCAGTGGGGAGATTGTAGATCATGTTGACCGAGGTGCCGACGCACGGATCGCCCGCCGCGGCGGCATAGCCGACCCGGCACGTGGTATAGAGCCCGGTCGCGTCGCCGGTGGTCACCTGATAGAGTTGGTTGCCGTTGGCATCCTTGATGAAATTGTCCTTGGGCAGCAGCGTCGGCGAGCCGTCCTGGTTGAACAGCAGGTTGCCCGAGCTGTCCTTCGCCTGGTCGAACTGGATCGTCCTGCCCGGATCGGTGATGCCGAACAGCCCGCCCGCCATCACGAAGATCGAGGGACGAAGGCCCAGTTCGGCCGCGCCGGAGCCCAGCGGAATCTCAAGCTCGGCCTTGGTCAGGTAATAGGCCTTGCCGCCCAGCGCATCGTCGATGATCTGGTCGCGATCGGTGACGAGCATCTGATCGTTGGTCGCCGCGGAGCCGGTATAGGGGATGCGCTGCACGCGCGGACCCACGCCGCGAATGTCGAACCCGCGGAACTGCGGCTCGCCCAGATAGAAGCGGTCGGTGATGCGCACCGAATCGCTGCCCGCCGACTTGGCCTTTTCGAGGCTGTGTATGTAGCCGCCCTCGGCCGACACCGAGAAGATGAAGCCCTTGCCGACCGACCAGTATTTGTCCGCGTCGAGGCGCGCGCGCAGATAGCGCACTTCGCCGCCCAGCCCGGCGAAATCGCCCGACACGCTGAGCCGCTGGCCGCGCGACGGCCGGATACGGCTGTTGAGGCTGTCATAGGTCAGCGTGACGCCGACGAGCGAAGTCAGCCGCTTGCCGACCGCTTCGCAATAATAGCGGCCGACATTGACGACGTCGCACGTGTCCCTGATGCCGTCGCCATTGGTGTCGACATAGAAGCTGTTACGGTCGAGGCTGACGTCGTCGTACTGGAGCCGGTAGCGGCCTGACAGCGTCCAATATTCGGTGAGCGGCACGCCCGCGACGACCTGCCCTCCGGTGGCGACCTGGCTGTAGGTCGTGGAGCGGCTGTCGCCAATATAGTTGAAGGCGTTGTAGTCCTGACGGAACAGCGAGACGCCGAGCGCGACGTTCTGATCGAACAGATAAGGCTCGGTGAAGCCGACCGACACCGACTTGGCGTAGCTCGAATAGTCGACCGAAGCCTCGACCGTCTGGCCCATGCCGCGGAAGTTGCGCTGGCGGATCGAGGCCTGGAGGATGAACTGCTCGAGGCTCGAGAAGCCCGCCGACAGCGTCAGCTCGCCGTTCGCCTTCTCCTCGACGTTCGCGGCGAGCACGATGCGGTCCGGCGCCGAGCCGTCCTTGCGCTCGATCTCGAACTTGTCCTGGAAATAGCCGAGCGAATTGATGCGGTCCTGCGAGCGCTTGACCAGGAAGGTGTTGAACGCGTCGCCCTCGGCCACGCGGAACTCGCGGCGGATCACCTTGTCCTGCGTCTGGCGGTTGCCGGTGATGTCGATCCGTTCGATGTACGTCCGGTTCGCCTCGGCGATGTGGAAGTTCATCGTCATCATCAACGCGTCCTTGTCGCGCTGGAATTCGGGCCGGACGTCGGCAAAGGCGTAGCCGTAGAAGCCGGCGGTCTCGCTCAGCTGCTCGACCGTGTCCTCGACTGCCTTGGCGTCATACCACTGGCCCTCCTTGATGCGGAGCGCCGAGGCGAGCTTCTTGTCGTCGAAGTCGCGGATCGCGCTGTCGACCGTCACCGGGCCGAACTTGTAGCGCGGACCTTCCTCGACCACGTAGGTGATGATGAAGTCGCGCTTGTTGGGCGTGAGCTCGGCGACCGCGGAGATCACGCGGAAATCGGCATAGCCGTTGGTCAGGTAGAACTGGCGCAGCTTCTGCTGATCGTACGCGAGCCGGTCTTGGTCGTACGAGGTGTTGGAGCTGAAGGTGTGGAGCAGGCTGGCGGTCTTGGTCGCCATCTCGCCGCGCAGCTTGCCGTCCGAGAACACTTCGTTGCCGATGATGTTGATCTGGCGGACCTTGGACTTGGACCCCTCGTGCACCTCGAAGATCACGTCGACGCGGTTCTGGTCGAGGCTGACCATCTTGGGCTCGACCGTCGCGGCGAACCGGCCCTGGCGCCGATAGAGCTCGATGATGCGCGCGACGTCGGCGCGGACCGCGGTGCGCGTGAAGATCTGGCGCGGCGCCAGCTTCACTTCCTTGTTGATCTTGTCCTGCTTGAGCCGCTTGTTGCCCTCGTAGATCACGCGGTTGATCACCGGGTTCTCGCGGATGCGGATCACCAGGTCGCCGGTTTCGACGCCTTCGATCGAGACGTCGGCGAGCAGGTCCGAGGCGAGCAGGTCCTTGATCGCCTGATCGATCGTCTCGTTGGTGTATTCGCCGCCGGTGCGCAGGCGCGTGTAGCTGAGTACGGTTTCGGGCTCGATGCGCTGCGATCCCTCGACGCGCAGCGACTTGATCGTGCGGACCTGCTGCACAGGCGCGGCCGCGGGCGCTTCCGCCGCAGGCACAGCCTGTTGCGGGATCGACTGCGGCGTGGTCTGGGGCGCAGTCTGCGCATAGGCGACGCTCGACAGCATCGTGCCGGCCAGCAGGGTCGCGGTGGCGCGTGCGCCCATATTTTTCACCTTGATCGCAGTCACCATCCCACCCCAGTCGGAATCAAAATATCGCCGGCCGTGACCCGCGCGGTTTGCACCGCCCTGCACGAACCGCATCAGCCGATCAACCCGGCCAGATTTCTCCACACGCCGAAAGCGCCGAGATCGTTGAGCGTCACGAACAACATCAAAGCAAGAATTGCGATCAAGCCGCCCCGAAAAGCCCATTCCATGACCTGCGGCTCCACCGGGCGACGGCGAACGGCTTCCACTGCGTAGAACAACAGATGGCCGCCATCCAGCACCGGGACTGGCAACAGGTTGATGAACCCCAAATTAATCGAGATGAGCGCAATCAGGCCCACCAGGTCGACCGGTCCCAGCGCGAGACTCTGCCCGGATATCTGCGCGATTCGCAGCGGTCCACCCAGCTCGCTCACCGGAATCCGGCCGGTGAAGATCTGTCCCAGCCCGTCGACGGTGGTTTCGATGATCTCCCAGGTCCGCTTCACGCCGACGATCGGCGCCTGCCAGATCGCGATCGGCGTGAAGACCTGCCTGTCGCCGGTGATGCCAAGCGCGCCGCGGCGGCTGACATTGCCGAACCGGTCCTTAAACTGGCGCGTACCGATCACGGCATTGACGCGCCGCGTCTCCCCACCGCGCTGATATTCGATCACGATCGCCTCGCCCGGGCGCATCACGGTATAGGTGACCATGTCGCCGAACTCGCCGACCGCGCGGCCGCCGAGCGACGTGATCCGGTCGCCGGGCTGGAGGCCCGCGGCCGCCGCCGCGCTGTTCGGCACGACGCTGCCGACCACGGGGGGCGTGGTTTTCTCGCCATAAGCCAGCGCGAAGCCGCCGAGGATCACGATCGCGACGATGAAATTCGCCACCGGGCCCGCCGCGACGATGATCGCGCGCTGCCACAGCGGCTTCGCCTGGAAAGTCGCTGCGCGTTCCTCGGCCGGGAGCGACAGCCATTCGGCCGAGGGCTGACTCGCCGGGTTCATGTCGCCGGCGAAGCGGACATAGCCGCCTAGCGGCAGCCAGCCGAACTTCCAGCGCGTCCCGCGCCTGTCGGTGAAGCCCGCGACCTCGCGGCCGAAACCGATCGAGAATTCGTCGGCCTTCACGCCGAACCAGCGGCCGGCGAGATAATGTCCGAGCTCGTGGAGGAAAACGAGCGGCCCGATCACCAGCGCAAAGGCCAGGATGGTGAGCAGGATGCCGGGATTTTGGATCAAACGACGCAGTCCTTCACACGCTCGGCCGCACGCGCCCGCGCTTCTGCGTCGATGGCCAAAACGGCGTCGAGGCTTTCCGGGGCGGCCGGGTCATAGCGGGCAAGCGTATCGGCAACGATTGCGGCAATTTCAAGAAAGTTGAGGCGGCCCGAAAGGAACGCGGCGACGGCGATTTCATTGGCCGCGTTGAGGATCGCCGGGCGCGCCCCGCCAGCCGCCAGCGCTTCGCGAGCCAGACCGAGCGCGGGGAAGCGAACAAGATCGGGCTCCTCGAAATCGAGCCGGCCGATCCGCGCGAGATCGAGCCGCTCGCTCGGGCTTTCCATCCGCTCGGGCCAGGCGAGCGCATAGGCGATCGGCGTGCGCATGTCGGGACTGCCGAGCTGCGCGAGCACCGACCCGTCGACATATTCGACCATCGAATGGATCACCGATTGGCGGTGCACCAGCACGTCGAGCTGGTCCGCGCGCACCGGGAACAGGTGGAACGCCTCGATCAGCTCGAGCCCCTTGTTCATCAGCGTCGCCGAATCGACCGAGATCTTGGCGCCCATCGACCAATTGGGATGCGCCACCGCCTGCGCCGGCGTGATGCCGCGCATCGCTTCGATCGGGGTCTCGCGGAACGGTCCGCCGCTGGCGGTGAGCACGATCCGCCGCACGCTCTCGGGCGCGGTGCGATCGAGGCACTGGAACACGGCATTGTGCTCCGAATCGACCGGGAGCAGCGTCGTGCCGTGCGCGCGCGCCGCGGCAGTCATCACCGCGCCCGCCGAGACGAGCGATTCCTTGTTGGCGAGCGCCACGGTTCCGCCCGATTCGAGCGCGGCCATCACGGGCTTGAGGCCCGCGGTGCCGACGATCGCCGCCATCGTCCAGTCGGCGCCCGACCGTGCCGCGTCGCACACCGCTTCGGGCCCTGCCCTCGCCTCGATCCCGGTACCCGCGAGGCGCTCGCGCAGCGCGGGGAGGCACGTCCCGTCGGCTACTACCGCCAGCTTCGCCCGGGTGCGGATCGAAACATCGGCCAGCCGCTCGACATCGCAATTGGCCGTGAGCGCGACGGTTTCGAAGGCATCGGGATTGCGCTCGATCAGATCGAGCGTCGAGCTGCCGACCGATCCGGTCGCGCCGAGGATCGTGACGCGCTTCACCACCAAAACTTGCCCGTGACGACGCCGATCAGATGCCAGTAATGCCACGCCATCATCACCGCCACGACCGGCGCCACCGGCACCAGCCCGTCGAGCCGGTCGAGGAGGCCGCCATGGCCCGGCAGCATATTCCCCGAATCCTTCACTCCGGCGACTCGCTTCAGATGGCTTTCAAAAAGGTCGCCCGCCTGGGCGAGGATGGCGAGCCACGGCGACAGCATGATAAGCATCAATGCGCCCGGGATCTGCGGTCCGACGAAGCGCCAGAAGATGAACGAGAACGCCACGGCGGCAACCACGCCACCGATCGCGCCGGCCCAGGTCTTGTTCGGGCTGATCCGCGGCGAGAGCTTGGGCCCGCCGATCGCGCGGCCGGCGAAATAGGCGCCGCTGTCGCACGCCCAGACCACCGCCATCGTCCAGAAGGTGACGGCGAATCCCTCCGGATGCGTGCGCAGCAGCAGCAGCGCCAATATCGGCAGCCCGACATAGAAGGCGCCGAGCGCGAGCTGGAGGCGGCGCGTGACGACGGCGAGGAAGAAAAACGCGCCCGCGATCAGTCCTAGCGCGAGGAAGCCGGGACCTGCGGCGAGCGGGCACATCGCCGCGATCGGCACCGAGACGGCATATTGGCCGAGCTTGGCCTGTCCGGCCTCGACGCGGGCGAGCCCGCCCCATTCGCCCATCATCAGAACGCCGGCGACGCTGACCACCAGCCAGAAGCCGAATCCGCCCGACCAGAGCGCCGCGAATGCGAGCCCGATCAGCGCGAAGGCCACGCCCAATCGCGTGGCGAGATCGGACTTGCCTCTGCTCACAACCCTCCGAAGCGTCGCTGGCGGCGGTTGAAAACGCCGATCGCATCGCTCAACGCCTTTTCGTCGAAATCGGGCCAGAGCGTGTCGACGAACAGGAATTCGGCATAGGCCGCCTGCCAGAGCAGGAAGTTCGAGAGGCGCTGCTCGCCCGAGGTGCGGATGAGCAGGTCGAGCGGCGGCAGGTCGCCAGTGTCGAGCGCATTTTCGAACGCCTTCTCGTCGATCGCCGCGGGATCGAGCGCGCCCGCCTTCGCCTGCTCGGCGAGATCGCGCGCCGCGGCGGCCATTTCCGCCTGCGCGCCGTAATTGAGCGCAATGACGATCGTCGGGCCGGGATTGGCCGCAGTGCGCGCCAGCGCACCTTCGATCATTTCGACGAGATCGGGGGCGAGCTGCCGCCAGCCGCCGATCACACGGAGCCTGACGCCTTCGGACACCAGCTCGTCGAGCTCGCTCTGAAGGAAATGGCGCAGCAGCCCCATCAGGTCGCGCACTTCCTCCTCGGGCCGCCGCCAGTTCTCCGAGGAGAAGGCGTAGAGCGTCAGATATTCGATCCCGAGCTTGCGCGCCGCGCGCGCGACATTGCGGACCGCATCGACGCCCTTCTTGTGCCCGGCGACACGCGGCAGCATCCGTTTCTTCGCCCAGCGCCCGTTGCCGTCCATGATGATGGCGACATGGCGCGGGGGAACCGGCGATGCGGTCTCCAGAACAGGTTTCGCAGCCATGGCTATGCCGCCCGATGCGCGCCGGGCCGGTCGTGCCCCCGGCACGACCTGAACAGCTGACGCTGCTCGCCCGTCACCTGCCGAGGATTTCCTTTTCCTTCGCGCCCGCCGCCGCGTCGATCTCGGCGATCGTGCTGTCGGTGAGCTTTTGCACCTCGGTCTCGTGGCGCTTGCGCTCGTCCTCCGAATAGACGCCCTTCTTCTCGTCGGTCTTGAGGCTGTCGTTGCCGTCGCGGCGGACGTTGCGGACGGCGATGCGCGCCTTCTCCGCATATTGGCTGGCGAGCTTGGCGAGCTCCTTGCGGCGCTCCTCGGTCAGATCGGGGATCGGCAGGCGCAGCGTCTGGCCGTCGACGATCGGGTTGAGCCCGAGCCCCGCCGAGCGGATCGCCTTGTCGACCGGGCCGACGTTCGACTTGTCCCACACCTGCACCGACAGCAACCGCGGCTCGGGCGCCGAGACGGTCGCCACCTGGTTGATTGGCATCTGCGCGCCATAGACCTCGACCGTCACCGGATCGAGCAGGGTGATGCTCGCGCGGCCGGTGCGCAGTCCCTGCAGGTCGTGCTTCAGCGCCTCGACCGCGCCGTGCATGCGGCGTTCGAGGTCGGCCTTGTCATATGCGGCCATTTCGGGCTCTCCTTATGCGTAAGCTGCTTCGTTCTGGACGATCGTCGAGGTGCCTTCGCCGCGCAGCACGGCGGCGAGATTGCCCTCGTCGCGGATGTTGAACACCACGATCGGGATGTCGTTGTCGCGGCACAAGGCGACGGCGGACGCGTCCATCACCTTGAGATTGTCTGCCAGGACACGGTTGTAACTCAAGCTGTCGTAACGCTTCGCGGTCGCCACCTTCTTGGGATCGGCGTCGTATACGCCATCGACCGAGGTGCCCTTGAACAGCGCGTCGCACTGCATCTCGGCGGCGCGGAGCGCAGCGGTGGTGTCGGTGGTGAAGAAGGGCAGCCCGGTGCCCGCGGCGAACAGCACCACCCGCCCCTTCTCCATGTGCCGCTCGGCACGTCGGCGGATATAGGGCTCGCACACGCTCGCCATCGGGATCGCCGACTGGACGCGCGTCTGCACGCCGATCTTCTCGAGCGCGTTCTGCATCGCCAGCGCGTTCATCACCGTGGCCAGCATGCCCATGTAATCCGCCGAGGCCCGGTCGAAGCCCTGCGCCGCGCCCGCCAGCCCGCGGAAGATGTTGCCCCCGCCCACTACCATGCAGATCTGCAGCCCGGTCTCGGTCGCTTCCTTCACTTCGCGCGCGACACGGTCGCACATCGCGGGATCGATCCCGAACTGGCCCGAGCCCATCAGGACTTCGCCCGAGAGCTTGAGCAGGATGCGGTTGAAGCGCGAAGCGGTCACAAAGGCCCTTTGGTAACGGCGGATACGGAAAGTGGCGCGGACCTTAGAGGGGCCGCGCGGCAGGGACAAGCGCACAGCACAGCTTTATCGGGCGCTCAGTGCGTCGATCGCATCAGCCGGCGGCGCGCCCTGCCCAGCACCGCTGCGACGGCGGCGACAGCGACGATCCCCGTGACGCTAATCCCGGGCTGGATCGCCACCGCGCTGATGCTGAACAGCAGCGGGACCATCAGCAGCCCGCCCAGGATGAGCCAGCGCTCGCGCCGCGCGATCGACGCATAAGCGAGATCGCGCCACAGCGCCGCATAGGCCCAGAGCGCCGCCTGGATCAGGCCGGTGGCGCCGATCAGGATCGAGTAGAAGCGCATCGATCTGGCTGGCCCGTGCTCGGCGACCAGCGCCGTCGCGAACGGCGTAAGGCAGATGAAGGCGAGGAACAGGATGGTGAGCCCGGTATAGGGCCCGTCGACGCGCCGCAGCCGCGCAACGATGCCGCGATTGCTCGTCCAGAACACCGCGACGATCAGAAAGCTGAGTGCATAGCCGAAAAGCGGCCGCCACAGCTGCACGAGCAGGTCGAGGATCTCGCCGTTCCATGCGTGCGGAGGCCGCACTTCGAGGGCGAGCAGCGTGATCGCGATCGCGAACACCCCGTCGGACAGCATGATCAGCCGGTCGAACCAGTGCCGCTCGATCCGCCGCGGCAGCGGCTCGTGCGTGTCCAGCGATTCCGGTTCGCTCATGCCCGTCCTCCCCGTTCCCTGCGCCAGTCTATCGCAGGCGCCGGCCAAGTCGAGGACCGTCACTGCTTCCCGGCAATCGCTTTTTCGGCGATCGGCTCCATGATCGCATAGCCCGCAGCGGTGGGGTGAATGCCGTCTGCCGAATTGACTGGGGACAAACCGTGCGCACCGTCATCGAGCGCGGCGTTGTAGTCGGCGAAGCCATGGCCCTCGCGCGCGGCATAGGCTCGCAGCCAGCCATTGAGCGCGATGATGTCGGGCGCCGGATCGTAATCGGGCCGGCTGCCATAGGCGCGCGCGGGGAGCACCGCGCCGAACACGACGCGGATCCCGTGCGCCCGCGCCAGCTCCGCCATCGAGGCGAGATGCCCCTCGATCTCGGCCAGGCTCGTCGGCCCGGTGATCTGCGCCAGGTCGTTGGTGCCGGCGAGGATATGGACGACCGCCGGACGCAGCTCGATCACGTCGGCGCGGAAGCGTGCGATCATCTGACGCGTGGTCTGGCCGCCGATCCCGCGATCGATCCGGTCGCCGGCGAAGAAAGCGGGCCGCAGCTTCAGCCATTGCTCGGTGATCGAATCGCCGAAGAACACGATCCGCTGCGGCGTCGGCGGCGGCAGCGCGGCGTTGGCGGCGCGATAGCGGCAGATGCCCGGGAAATCGGCGGCGAGCAGCGCCCTTTGCCAATCGCCATAGGCC
>JAEWCK010000048.1 GCA_023390675.1 Pseudomonadota bacterium | reverse complement strand
GGCCAGCAGCGCGGGGCGGTGCGTCACCAGCGCGATCGTGCCGAGCGCCGCGACGCGCGGCCAGCCGGGCTCGCCCACCGCCGCGGCGAAATGCGGCGAGGCCATCACGGCGTCGGCATATTGCTGCTTGCCGGTGGTGACGAGCAGCTCGGCGGCCGCCCAGTAGAATTCGTCCGAGACGTCGCGGTCGCCATAGCCGCCGCTGCCGGTGAAGCTGTTGGTGGCGTAGACCTCCGGATTGCGGAGCGCGGCGGTCCAGGCGCGCTCGGCGGCGTTCAGGCAGCGCGCGGCGAAGGCGTCGTCGATTCCCTTCCACAGGCGCGCGCACTGCGCCGCAGTCGCGGCGAGGTTTAGCGTCGCGCCTGTGGTGGGGGGATAGAGGAGCCGTTCCTCGGGATCGTCCTGCGGCGGCATCGGCAACTTGGACCAGTTACGGTCGGCGACCTTCTGGTGCGCCATCCCCGACGCGTCGAGATCGGCGAAGTCGGCGGGCGGCGCCGTCCACGGCGACTGCCCCGCCGCGACCGGCTTGAACGGGCCTGAGGGCAGCCGCATGCGGGTGCCTTCGGGGACCTGCATGCGGAGCATGAACTCCATCTCGTAGCGCGCCTCGTCGAGCAGGTCGTTCCTGCCATTCCCCGCTTCCGGGATCCTGAGGTTGCCGTCGGCGAAGGCCCCGGGATTGCGCTCATAGGCGTTCTGGAGCGTCCACAGCGCGATGCCGCCATTGACGAGGTACTTGCCGTGATCGCCCGCGTCGTACCAGCCGCCGGTGACGTCGAGGCTGTAGCCGCATCCGTCCCACACGATCCCGCGCTCGTCCTTGCCCGCGAAGCATTTCGCGACTTCGCGCGGGTGCCCCGCCGGCCGCGCCCAGGCAGCACCGACCAGCCGCGCCTCGATCGGCACGCCGGCGCGCTGATGGTAGAAGAAGGCAGCCGCGTCCTTCGCCAGCGGCGCGTACAGGCGCTCGCGAATCTCGAACGGCGCGCTCGCGTAGCTGCCGGAGACGAGCCGATAGCCCTTGCCCGGCGTGCGGAAGGCGCTGAAGTCGATGCGCTGGATATGGGTGCCCGAGGCGGGGTCGTCCCCGAACATCGTCGTGGTCCCCGTCGCGACGGTGCGGCCCGCGGCATCGAGCAGCTTCCACGGCATCGCGTCGCCGCCGGCGGCGAGCACCGCGATCTTGGGATCGCCGGGCTGGAAGCCGAGCTGGTTCAAGTCGATCGGCGCGGCCGGCGACGAGCTGACAGCGCTGACAAGCAAGGGTGCGAGAGCAAGCGGGAGAAGGCGCATGTTATTCTCCGGTGGCGGCGAAAACGCCGAACAGCGAGCCGACGAAGCCGCCGGCGTTGCTCGTGGTGAGATCGTTGGTGACGATGCTGCCGAGCGTGCGCCAGATCGGCGGGCGGCGATTGCGCGCGGGGCTGGGCCAGCCATAGCTGAAGATGTAGCGATTGCCCTCCACTTCGATCCGCAGGAACAGCGAGCCGCTCCGCTGCGGCGCTTCGTCGGCAAAGAGCGTCTGGCCGAGCTTGCCGGACTTCGGCCCGCTGCGCTGGTCGACCGTGACCAGCGTCTTGCCGCCCACGCGCTTGAGCCCGAGGAACAGCCAGTAATCGTCGTTCTGGAGCGCGACGAGCCCGGCCCGCTCGCCGTCCTTGACGGGATAGAACTGCAACGCAGTCTCGACGCTGGCATTGATGTGCTGCTGGCGGCGCGCGACAAACGACGGATTGCCATTGTCGCCTAGCCCGACCGGCCGCGCCGTAAGGTTCAGGGCGTAGCCGTCGAACGACCACCAGCGCTCGCGCGGGTTGCGCAGCATCATCCAGTCGAGCGGGAGCGCGGTCTTTCCGTCGAATTCCTCGCGCACCGCGAAGGCGCCCGCGGTCGGCTGCGGCGTAGTGTCGCGCGGCAGGGCCGGCGCGGCGTGGACATAGGGAATCGGCGCGCCATGCTCGAGAACCGTTGGCCAGCCGTCCTTCCATTCGACGGGGAGCAGGAAAGTCTCGCGTCCTGTCGAATAGAGGTCGCCGGCATAGGGGCGCGTCGCGAGGAAGGTTGCCCACCATTTGCCGTCGGGCGTGGTGACGAGTTGCGCATGCCCCGACGACGTGATCGGCAGTGCGCGATCCTCGGGCAAGTCGCGTTGGGTGAGGATCGGATTGTTCGGGCCGGGTACATAGGGCCCGGTGACGCTCCGCGAGCGGAAGATCACCTGGCTGTGGTTCGTCCCCGTCCCGCCCTCCGCGGCGCTAAGATAGTACCAGCCGTCCTTCTTGAAGATGTGCGGGCCCTCGATCCACACGGGCTTCGTGGCGATGTCGACGCCGCCGTCGACCACTATCGTGCGCGGACCGAAGGTCTTGAGCGTTTTCGTGTCGAATTGCTGCACCCAGAGCGCACGGTGGCCGTCATATTGCGGCGGGCCGGCCGGCGTGTCGTTGTTCACGATCCACGCCTTGCCGTCGTCGTCGAAGAACAGCGACGGATCGATCCCGTATTTGAGATCGGGGAGGAACACCGGATCGCTCCACGGCCCCGCGGGATTCTTGGCGGTGATGACGAAGTTCCAGCCGCAATCGACGCAGGTGTTGAGGATGTAGAAGGTGCCGTCCTTCTCCTCGATCGTCGGGGCGAACACGCCGCGCGAGAGGCCGAGCTGCTCGAAGTCCAGCATGTCGGGCCGGTCGATCGCATTGCCGATCTGGGTCCAGTGGACGAGATCGCGGCTGTGGAAGACCGGGATGCCAGGAAACCAGCCGAAGGTGGAAGTGACGAGATAGAAATCATTGCCGACGCGGGTGATGCCCGGATCGGGGTAGAATCCCTTGAGGATCGGATTGCGATAGTCGTTCGGGCTGGCGGGGAGCGTGTCCGACGCGTCCTTGCCCGAATATTCGAACCAGTCGAAATGCGCGACGGTCTGCGCGGCGGCGGGGCCTGCCAGGAGGACCAACATCCACATCGTCATCCCGGCGAAAGCCGGGATCCAGAGTCGCATGCAGTGTCGCCCGGGACCCTGGGCCCCGGCTTTCGCCGGGGTGACGGTGGAGTTGCCGGTCACGCCGCGCAATGCTCCATCACGAAGTCGCGGTGCTTCGGCATGTAATCGGCCGAATTGGCGATCGCTTCCCTGATGTGCGCGAGCCGCTCGCGCGTCTCCTCGAGGCTCATCGCATCGGCCACCGGATCGTGGCTCTCCGCCTTCATCAGCTGGCCGTGCATCACCGCGAACCAGCTGGTGTCGTTGAACAGCTCCTCATTCTCGCGGAAGCAGCGGCCGTGGCTGCGGAAGACGCGCATCTTCTCGGCGAGCCGCTCGGGGATCTCCATCGTCCGGCAATAGTCCCAGAAAGGCGAATCGTCGCGCTCGGTCGCGTGGAAATGGAGGATCAGGAAGTCGCGGATCTCCTCGTAATCGGTCTGCATGATCCGGTTGTAGCGGTCGATGTCGGCCTGGTTGAAGTTGCGATCGGGGAACATCGTCAGGAAGCGCGACAGCCCCGACTGGACCAGCCAGATCGCAGTCGATTCGAGCGGCTCGAGGAAGCCGCCGGCGAGCCCCATCGCAACGCAGTTCTTGATCCAGAACTTGTTGCGGTGCCCCGCGACGAAGGGGACCGTGCGCGGATCGGCGAGCGGCTCGCCATCGAGGTTCGCCATCAGGATCGCCGTCGCCTCGTCGTCGGACATGTAGTTCGAGCTGAACACATGCCCGTTGCCGATCCGGTGCTGGAGCGGGATGCGCCACTGCCACCCGGCCCTATGTGCAGTGGAGCGGGTATAGGGCGTCCATTCGTCAACGCTCGCGCACGGCACTGCGATCGCGCGGTTGCACGGCAGATAATGCGACCAGTCGGTGAAGCCGGCCTTGAGCGCCTTTTCGATGATCAGCCCACGGAAGCCCGAGCAATCGACGAACAGGTCCGCCTCGATTGCGGTCCCGTCTTCCATGACCACCGACTGCACGAACCCGTCCTCGCCGCGCAATTTGACATCGATGATCTTGCCCTCGCGCCGCACCACGCCAGCCTCTTCGGAAAGACGACGGAGAAAGCGCGCGTAGAGCCCGGCGTCGAAATGGAAGGCGTAGGTGATGTCGGAGAGCGGCGAATTGCCTGCGTCGATCGCGCGCATGAACTTGCCCTCGCGCCCCGCGCGCGCCTGCAGCGACCAGTCGTCGATGTCGGGCGCCTCGCCCAGCTCATGGAGGCGAAGGAAATAGGCGTGGAACGACACGCCCTTCATATCGAGGCCGTATTTGCCGAACGGGTGGAAATAGCGGTGCCCGATGCGCGCCCAGTCGCGGAACTGGATTCCGAGCTTGAACGTGCCCTTCGTCTCGCGGACAAACGTGTCTTCGTCGATCCCGAGCATCCGGTTGAAGATGCCCATTTGCGGGATCGTCGCCTCGCCCACGCCGATGATCCCGATCTCGTCGGATTCGATCAGCGTGATGCTGGCATATTCGGTGCCGAGGATTCGAGAGAGCGTCGCGGCGGTCATCCAGCCCGCGGTGCCGCCCCCGACGATGACGATGCTGCGGATACGATTGTCGGTCATGCGGCAGTCCTTCTGGCGGGAGCATTGCGCGCGAGCCACGCCTCGTGCGGAGGCATGGCTTCTGCGGCGCGGGCGAACATGGTCTTGAGGCGATCGAGCGTGTGCGCGGCCTGATCGAGCGGGATCGCGTCGGCGAGGGGATCCCAGCCCGCGGGCATGATCCCCTGCCCCAGCATCACCGCGACCCAGCTCGATTCGGCGAAGAGCTCGTCGTCGTAGCGGAAGAAACGGCCGCGGTTGCGGAAGAGATCGAGCTTGCGGCCGAGCGTCTCGGGGATCGCCATCTCGCGCGTCCGCCGCCACAGCTCGCCCTCCTGCCGCGCGTTGGCGTGATAATGGAGAATGATGAAGTCGCGGACCTGCTCGAGCTGCACGTCGGTCAGGCGGTTGTATTCGTCGCGCTCGACCGGCGAGAAGCCTGCATCCGGAAGCAGCGCCATCAGCTTCGAGATGCCGGTCTGGATCAGGTGGATGCTGGTC
>JAEWCK010000141.1 GCA_023390675.1 Pseudomonadota bacterium | reverse complement strand
GGGTGGCTCCGGAAGCGCGTGGCAGAAGAAATTGAGGTTGAGCGGACCCTCCGCGCCGGCCCGCACCTCGGCAGCCTGTGCCGCGACCTGCTCCGCCGTCAGCAATGCGCACGGCAGCGAACCTGCTGCCCCGCCGCGCATCGCCGCGATCGCCAGCGCCGGTCCCGCAGCGCCCGCCATCGGCGCCTGCACGATCGGGGCGCGCGCCCCGAGGCTTTCGAGAAAGCCTACCAAGACCCCGTATTGGGCATCGAGGCCCAAGGCTCGGCCGGCTGCAGATGCCCGTCCTGGAGCAATTCGACCGAGATGCCGTCGGGGCTGCGCACGAAGGCCATGTGCCCGTCGCGCGGCGGCCGGTTGATCGTCACGCCCGCATCCATCAGCCGCTGGCACGTCGCGTAGATGTCGTCCACGCGGTAGGCGAGGTGCCCGAAATTGCGCCCGCCGGTATAAGTCTCGGCGGGGCTGCCGTCCTCGGGCGGCCAGTTCCAGGTCAGCTCGACCTCGGCCTCGGCGCGCTCGCCTTCCCCGTTCGAATCCTCGTTCGCGGCCATGAAGATCAGCGTGAAGCGCCCCTTCTCGCTCTCCATCCGCCGCACCTCGTGCAGGCCGAGCAGCTCGAAGAAGCGGACCGTGGCGACGGGATCCGAGACGCGGATCATCGTGTGGAGATAGCGCATGGGCCCCAGATAATCGCGGCGGACGTGCGCGGCTAGTGCTCCGTCGCTCCGAATTGCTCGAGCGCCTTGCGCGCGTTCGCCGCGACCGGGCTGCCCGGGGCGAGCTCGATCGCGCGGTTCCACGCAGTGCGCGCATCGGCCTCGTTGCCGCTCGCGACGGCGATGTTGCCGGCCTCGAGCTGGACCGACGCATCGTCGGCCGAGCGGCGCAGCGCTTCGGCGATGTCCTTCGCGGCGCGCGGCAGGTCTCCGGCGCGGCGCGCCAGCGTCGCCGAGAGCAGCCAGGCGAGCGGATCATTGTCGGCGTAGAGCAGCGCCCGGTCGATGTCGCCGCGCGCGCCCTCCAGATCGCCCGCGCCGACCAGCGCCCGCGCGCGATCGAGATGCGCCTCGCCGAGCGCGAGCCCGGTGAGCGTTCCGGCCGCCAGCGCCGCGTCGATGTCGGCGCGGGCCTTGGCCGGGTCGCCCGCGGCGATCCAGGCATTGCCTGCCTGCGCCCAGTAATTGGGGGCGCGCGCGTCCTTCGCATTCTCGGCCTCGCGCGCCGCATCCTCGAACGCGCCCGCCGCCGATTCCCAGCGCCCGGCATTGGCATAGGCGACGCCGAGGCACTGGCGTGCCAGTGCACCGCCGCCCTCGCTGCGCCACTTCACAGCGTCCTCCTGCCCCGCCTTGGGATCGGTGGTCGCGAGGTCCATGCACTGCGCGAAGCGCGGCGGCTCTTTTTGCGCAGCCGCGGGCGCGTCCTGGAAAATCAGAAGGAGGGGAATGAACATGCGTCCAGAACATCCTCGATCGCGCGCACGATCAGCTTGAGGTCGCCCTCGCGAGAGAGCCGGTGGTCGCCGTCCTTGATCAGGATCGTCTGCACATCGGCTGAACGGAACAGCCCGGCGAGCGCGGGGGCACGGGCCCATGGCACTTCAGCGTCCACCATGCCCTGGAGCAGCCTCACGGGCCCGTCGAAGTCGATCGGCCCACCCATCATCCGGTTAGCCTCGCCCGATTCCCAAAAGGCGCGCGTGGTGACCGTCGGCTGGTCGCCATAATCGTTGGGCTGCTCGATCCGGCCGTCCCGCTGCAGCGCCAGCTTCTCCTCGGCGCCATAGCCCCAGTCGGTGAAATCGGGCGCCGCCGCGATTCCGACCAGACCCTTCACGCGCTCGGGGCGCGCGCGGGCGGCGAGCAGCATCACCCACCCGCCCATCGACGACCCGACGAGCACCGCCGGCCCCTCGACCACCGTGTCGATCATCCTGAGCGCATCGTCGCGCCAGCCGGCAAGCGTCTGGTCCTCGAAATCGCCCTCGCTCTCGCCGCACCCGGCATAGTCGAAGCGCAGGAAGCCGCGACCGTTCGCCCGCGCCCATTCCTCCAGATGCAGCGCCTTGGTGCCCTGCCTGTCCGAGCCGTAGCCGCACAGGAAGACGATCGTCGGGCTCGCGCCGGGGACGTGGTCGTACGCGAGCCGCGGGCGTTCGAGGGCGTCGGTCATGCCCGCGGGCTTAGTGCGACAATCCCAGCGCCGTAAAGGTGTCGCACTTGCCCGGATCGCCGCTTTCCAGCCCGGTGCGCAGCCACTGCATCCGCTGCGCCGAGGTGCCGTGGGTGAAGCTGTCGGGCACCACCGAGCCCTGCGCCTGCTTCTGGAGCGTGTCGTCGCCGATCGCATTCGCCGCGGTCATGCCTTCCTCGATGTCGCCCGGCTCGATCCGGTCCCTGTTGCGCGCCGCCCAGACGCCCGCGAAGCAGTCCGCCTGCAGCTCGAGCGCGACCGACCAGCGATTGCCCTCGGCCTCGCTGCCGCGCGCCTGCATCTGCGAGACCTGCTCCGAGGTGCCGAGCAGGTCCTGGACATGGTGCCCCATCTCGTGCGCGATCACGTAGTCGCGCGCGAAATCGCCCTTGGCGCCGAAGCGCTGGGCGAGCTCGTCGAAGAAGCTGGTGTCGAGATACACCCCGTCATCGGTCGGGCAGTAGAACGGCCCCACCGCCGCGCTCGCCGCGCCGCAGCCGGTCTGCGCGCCGCCCTGGAAGAAGTTGATATACGCCTTTTCGTAGCGCTGGCCGGCCTGTTGGAAGATCGCCGCCCAGGTCTGGTCGGTGCTCGTCATTACCCGGCACGCCTCGAGCCGCTCGGGACTCGCCTGGCAGACCTGCGCGCCGCTCTGGCCCGCGGTCGAGGACTGGCCCGCGCCGCCACTCGAACTGAGCAGCCCGCCGCCCCCGCTCATCGCGAGGTAGATCAGCCCGACGATGCCGAGCAGCACGATCCCGCCGCAGCCCATGCCGCGGCCGAGGAACAAGGGCAGCAGCCCGAGCAGCCCGAAGCCTCCGCCACCCCCGCCCGAGCCGAGATCGCGCGCATTGTCGGTGGGATCGAGATCGTCGAGCCGCATGGGATTCCCTTTCGTTCGCTGCCCGCAACAATGCCCCAGCCGCTCAAGCGTTGCACGCGCCCACGCGATGCGCCACAGCGCCCGGCATGGCAGACGCCGAGTCCCGTCCCCGCCGCCGCGCGCCCGGCCTGCCGCTGCCGGACACAGTGGCGCTGGTATTGCAGGGCGGCGGCGCGCTCGGCTCCTATCAGGCGGGCGTGATCGAGGCGCTCGGCGAAGCGAAGATCGAAGTCGACTGGGTCGCCGGCATCTCGATCGGCGCAGTCAACGCCGCGCTCTTCGCCGGCAATCCGCCCGAGAAGCGCATGAGCGCGATCAAGTCCTTCTGGAACGAAGTCACCTCGGCGCTCCCCGATTTCTCGCTCCCGATGAGCGATTCGCTGCGCGAATGGAGCCATGAATGGGCGGCGGGCATGGTGATGCTCGGCGGGGTCCCCGGCTTCTTCCGCCCGCGCCTGCTCCCGCCGACGCTTGCCGCGCCGGGCACGGCCGAAGCGCTGAGCTTCTACGATACGGCGCCGCTCCGAGAGACGCTCGACCGGCTGATCGACTGGGACCTGCTCAACAGCGGCCCGGTCCGCCTCTCGGTCGGCGCGGTCGATATCGCCTCGGGCAACTTCCGCTATTTCGACACGCGCGACGAGCGCCTCGACGCGCGTCACGTCATGGCCTCGGGCGCGCTTCCGCCCGGCCTGCCCCCGGTCGAGATCGACGGACATTGGTATTGGGACGGCGGGCTCGTCTCGAACACGCCGCTCACCCATGTCCTCGACCGGCAGGACGCCGAGACGCTCATCTTCCAGGTCGACCTCTTCTCCGCCGCCGACGAGATGCCGCGCACGATCACCGACGTGCTCGCGCGCGAGAAGGAGATCCGCTTCTCGAGCCGCACGCGCACCGTCTCGAACGAGCGGCTGAAATTGCGGCAAGAGCGCCAGATGGTCTGCAAGCTGCTCGACCGGCTTCCGCCCGCGCTGGCGAACGACCCCGAGGTCGCGAAGCTGCGCGCCCGCGTCTCCGAATATCCGGTCAGCCTCGTTCAGCTGATCTACCGCGCCAACGCCTGGGAGGGCGGCTCGCGCGATTTCGAATTCTCCGCGCGCTCGATGCACGAGCACTGGCAGGCCGGCCGCGCCGCGATCGCCGAGACCATGGCCAACGCGCAGATCGTCGCCGAGAACATCCTCGACGGCAAGACCGCCGCCTTCGACCTCACCCAGCGCTAATCAGGAGTCTCCAATGTTCCTCAAGGGCAAGTCCGCGATCGTCACCGGCTCCACCTCGGGGATCGGTCTCGCCTATGCCAAGGCGCTCGCCGCCGAGGGGGCGAGCGTGATGATCAACGGCTTCGGCGACGCGGGCGCGATCGAGCAGGAGCGCGCGGGTCTTGAGGCGCTGAGCGGCGCGAAGGCGCTCTACGACAGCGCCGACATGTCGAAGCCCGACCAGATCGCCGCAATGGTAGCACGCGCCGAGAAGGAGCTGGGCAGCGTCGACATCCTGATCTCGAACGCCGGCATCCAGCACGTCGCGCCGGTAGAGGAATTCCCGGCCGAGAAATGGGATGCGATCCTCGCGATCAACCTCTCTTCGACCTTCCACCTGATGCATGCCGCGATTCCGGGCATGAAGGCACGCAAATGGGGGCGGATCATCTCCACTGCCTCGGCGCACAGCCTCGTCGCCAGCCCCAACAAGTCGGCGTATGTCGCCGCCAAGCACGGGCTCGCGGGTCTCACCAAGACCGTGGCCCTCGAGACCGCGACCTTCGGCATAACGGTCAATTGCGTCTCGCCCGGCTATGTCTGGACGCCGCTGGTCGAGAATCAGATTCCGGACACGATGAAGGCGCGCAATCTCACGCGCGAGCAAGTGATGAACGACGTTCTCCTCGCCGCGCAGCCGACCAAGGAATTCGTCCAGCCGGAACAAGTTGCCGCCCTCGTGCTATTTCTCTGCCGTAACGAGGCGGCCTCGATCACCGGCGCGAACTATTCGATCGACGGGGGCTGGACCGCAGCCTGACAGGAGAGACGGGCGCAATGAAATGGATCGCACTGGCGGCGCTCGCGCTCGCCCTTCCGGGATGCAGCGCGTTTCGCCAGGTCTATGGCGAGGCGACTTCGCCCAAGCTCGACCCGACGGTGAGCTGGCGGCGCGTCGTCACCGACGACGATCGCGCGCGGCTGCGCAAGTGGCGCAAGGCGTGGGACGAGGCGCTCGTGCCGGCACGCGCCGCCCCCGCCGACGCCGCCGCGATCGACGCCGACCCCACGCTCTTCGCGCCCGATCAGGCGCTGGCCGGCGCGGCGCTTCCGCCGGGCGATTATCGCTGCCGCACTTTCAAGCTCGGCGGCGTCGGCACCGCGACGCGCGGCTTCACGGCCTATCCGGCCTTCGACTGCGTCGTGGTGGCGGAAGGCGATGCGCTTGCCTTCCACAAGCTCACCGGCTCGCAACGCCCCGCCGGGCTGATCTTCCCCGAGAACGACGCTCGCCAGATCTTCGTCGGCACGCTCGTCCTCGGCGACGAGACCTCCCCCCTGCGCTACGGCACCGACCGCGACCGCGACATGATCGGCTATGTCGAACGCATCGGCGAGAAGCGCTGGCGGCTGGTCCTGCCCTATCCGCGGTTCGAGTCCTTGCTCGACGTGATCGAACTCGTCCCGGCGTCCTAGCCCCGGAACCCGAACTCCTTCACGATGAACCGGTACAACCCCGGCATCTTCGCCTTCACATTGTCGCGCGTGTAGGGCGGACGCGCCGCGCGGCCGTGGAGCACCGTGCTCGCGGTCATCGCGAAGAATTCCATCGGGTTGGTCATCAGATAGGCGTTCGGCGGGAAGATCGCGTCGCGCTTCGCCTCGTTGTAGAAGCGCACCACGTCGGGATCGCGCGGCCCGCCCATCCTTGCCAGCTGCCAGCGGTGGAGCAGCTCGTGAAGCAGCACCGGATTGTCCGCGGGCACCGCGCGGCGCTCGAAGAACACGCCGTGCGGCCCGGCGCGAGTCTTCGTGCCCATCGCGCGATCGACCGTGATCACCTGCGAACGGAAGAACGTCATCGCGTCGTCGGAAATCGCCAGCGCCTGAACCAGCGCGATCTGCGCCGCGAGCGACGCTGCGACTTCCGGCGTCTGCTCGCCGCCCTGCCAGTCGATGCGGAAATCCGCGTCCGCCCATACCGGCAACGGCACAGCCAGCGCGGCGATCCCGCCGAGCACCGCGCGCCGCGACGGGTTTGACAGCATCCCGAGCCCAAGCGACATTCGCGCCTCCATGCAGCGGGGAACCATATGCTCCGGACTCTTCTTCTCGCAACCGCGATGAGCCTTTCCACGCCCCAGGCGGCCGATCCGGTGCACGATGCCACGCAAAAGGCGCTCCCCGCGCTGATGGACTATTATCGCGACTTCCACGCCAACCCCGAGCTCAGCCTCCACGAAGTCCGGACCGCCGCGAAGCTCGCCAAGGCCGCGCGCGATGCGGGTTACGACGTCACGGAAAAGGTCGGCGGCACCGGCGTCGTCGCGGTGCTCAGGAACGGCCCCGGCCCGGTCCTGCTGATCCGCGCCGACATGGACGCGCTGCCGGTAGTCGAGGACACCGGCCTCCCCTTCGCCTCGAAAGTCACCGCCACCACCGACGAAGGCATCCAGACCGGCGTGATGCACGCCTGCGGCCACGACACGCACATGGCGAGCTGGATCGGCACGCTCCGCAACATGGCGGCGATGAAGGCGCAGTGGCACGGCACGCTGGTGATGATCGCCCAGCCCGCCGAGGAGCGCGGCAAGGGCGCCAAGGCGATGCTCGACGACGGGCTGTTCACGCGCTTCCCAAAGCCGCAATTCGCCTTGGCCTTCCACGACAGCGCCAGCCAGCCCGCCGGCCAGATCGGTGTCACGCCGGGCTATGCGCTCGCCAATGTCGACTCGGTCGATCTCGTCGTGAAGGGCGTCGGCGGCCACGGCGCCTATCCGCAGACGACCAAAGACCCGATCGTCCTCGCCGCGCGCATCGTCACTGCGCTCCAGACGCTCGTCAGCCGCGAGATCGACCCGCTCGATTCGGCGGTGGTCACCGTCGGCAGCATCCATGGCGGCTCGAAGCACAACGTGATCGGCAACGACGTGACGATGCTGCTCACTGTGCGCAGCTTCACCCCCGAGGTGCGCAAGAAGCTGCTCGACGGCATCGCCCGCATCGCCAGGGGCGAGGCGATCGCCGCGGGCGTGCCCGACGATCGCATGCCGGTGATGACGATCAAGGACGAGTTCACGCCCTCGACCTTCAATACTCCGCCCTTCTCGAACCGGATCAAGGACCTGTTCGCCGCGCGTTTCGGCAAGGACCGCGTAATGGAGACCCGCCCCGTGATGGGCGGCGAGGATTTCGGCCGCTTCTGGCTCGCCGACAACAATATCCAGAGCCTGATCTTCTGGGTAGGCGGCGTGCCCCGGGACAAATGGGACGCCGCGCAGAAGAACGGCACGAGCCTGCCCTCGCTTCACAGCGCACAATGGGCGCCCGACGCCGAAGCGGTGATAAGCACGGCAACCGAGGCAATGACCGCCGCGGCGCTCGACATCCTCAGCAAATAGAATGCCGACCGAATACCGGACCCCCGGCGTCTACGTCACCGAGACCGGTGCGTTTCCGTCGTCGGCGATCGGCGTCGAGACCGCGGTCCCCTGCTTTATCGGCCATACCGAGCGATCGCCCGGAGCCGAGCCCAGGCAGATCGGCTCGCTCGCCGAATTCGTGCAGTTCTTCGGCGGCCGCCACACGCCGCATTACTATCTCGCCGCGCCCGGCACCGCGCTCCCGTCCAACGATCTCGCGGTCGGCGAGTTCGTGCTGGACCTCGATGCGGTGATCCTCGTCCGGGCCGCGGGTCCACGCTTCCTGCTCTACGACAGCATTCGCCTGTTTTTCGCCAATGGCGGCGAAAGAGCCTGGATCGTTTCGTGCGGAAGTTATGACGCGCCGGTGTCGCTGGCCCCGCTCCTCGCCGGCATCGCGACTGCGAACCTGCCCGGTCCGACGATGCTCGCCATGCCCGACGCCGCGTTGCTTGCCGCCACCGATCGCAACGCTGCTGCCGTCGCATTGACCAAGGCCGCGGGCGACGCCGGGGATCGCATGGCGCTGCTCGACGTCGGCGGGCTCGATACGCCCGCGCAGGGCTGGGAGCCCGACGTCGCCGATTTCCGCGCCGCCATCGCAACCCTGCCCGAACAGGCGCGAAGCTTCGCGGCCGCTTATTTCCCGCCGTTGCGCACCTCGATCGTCGCCCCGGGAGAAATCGATGCGGACTGGGGCGACCCGCGCTTCGTCGATCCCGCTGCGGCAAGCGTGCGCGCCGCCATTGCCGCCGCCGAGGGCGTGCTGCCGCCGAGCGGCGCGATCGCCGGCATCTGGTGCGCGACCGATGCCAACCGCGGGGTCTGGAAAGCGCCCGCCAATATCGGAATCACTGCGGCAACGGGCCTGCTCGCCACGATGTCCGCTGAGCAGCAGGCGGACCTCAACGCGCCGGCCGACGGCCTTTCGGTCAATGCGATGCGGTTGTTCCCCGGCCAGGGCATCCTCGTCTGGGGCGCGCGCACGCTCGACGGCAACAGCGGCGACTGGCGCTACATCTCCGTCCGCCGCACCGCCATCTATGTCGAGCAATCGGTGAAGGCGACGCTCCAATCGCTCGTCTTCGAGCCCAACACGGCAATCACCTGGACCACCGCTCGCGCGATGATCGAGAATTTTCTCGTCCGCCTGTGGCGCGAGGGCGCGCTGGCGGGCGCGACGCCAGCCGAAGCCTTTGCGGTGGAGGTCGGGCTCGGCGCCACGATGACCGCGGACGACATCATGGACGGCGTGATGCGCATTCAGGTGCAAATCGCCATCACCCGGCCTGCCGAGTTCATCGTCCTCACTTTCCAGCAGGAGATGCAGACGAGCACCTGACCGGCTTCTTCGTCCTGGCCGTTCCCCGGCGCAGGCCGGGGC
>JAEWCK010000022.1 GCA_023390675.1 Pseudomonadota bacterium | reverse complement strand
GCTCCGGGCGCCGTCCGACTATCGTGATCCTCGCCCCTTCAGCCGCCAGCGCGCGAGTGATCGCCGCGCCGATCCCGGTGCCGCCGCCCGTGACGAGCGCATGTCGCCCCGCCAGCCTCATGCCCGGAGCGCCGCCTCCTGCTCGGCCGCGCGCTGGAGGTTGCGCGCGAGTTGCGCCTGCCCGCCCAGATAGGGGAGCGGCACCGCGACATCGCGATAGCCCTGCTGCGCGGCGGCGCGCAGCGTCCACATCGGATCGACCAGATGCGGGCGGGCGAGCGCGACGAGGTCGGCGCGGCCTGCCGCCAGGATCGAATTTGCGTGGTCCGGCTCGAAGATGTTGCCCACTGCCATCGTCGTCAGCCGGCCCTGATTGCGGATCTGGTCGGCGAAGGGAGTCTGGAACATGCGGCCGTAGATCGGCTTGCACTCGGCCCAGGTCTGGCCTGCCGAGACGTCGATCAGGTCGGCGCCTGCCTCGGCGAAGGCGCGCGCGATCTCGACCGCCATATCCGGCGTGACGCCGGCATCGCCCATCCAGTCGTTCGCCGAGATGCGCACCGACATCGGCCGCTCGCCGGGCCAGGCCGCGCGCATCGCCGCGAAGACTTCGAGCGGGAAGCGCAAGCGGTTCTCGAGGCTCCCGCCATATTCGTCGGTGCGGCGGTTGGTGAGCGGGGTGATGAAGCTCGACAGCAGATAGCCGTGCGCCGCGTGAAGCTCGATCATGTCGAACCCGGCCTCCACGGCGGTGTGGACGCCGGCGACGAACTGGTCGCGTACAGCATCCATGTCCTCGCGCGTCATCGGGCGCGGGACCTGGTTGGCGGGGCTCCACGGCACGTCGGAGGCCGCCATCACCGGCCAGTTGCCGTTCCCCAGCGGGACGTCATAGCCCTCCCAGCCGACCCTGGTGGAGCCCTTGGGTCCCGAATGGCCGAGCTGGAGGCAGAAGCGCGCGCGACTATGCGCGTGAACGAAATCGACGATGCGCTTCCACGCCGCGACCTGATCGGGCGCATAGACCCCCGCGCAGCCGGGGGTGATCCGTCCCTCCGCAGAGACGCACGTCATCTCGGTGAAGATCAGCCCCGCGCCGCCCTGCGCGCGCGCACCGTAATGGACGAGGTGGAAGTCGGTCGGGCAGCCGTCGACCGCCGAATAGGTCGCCATCGGCGAGACGACGATGCGGTTCGGCAGCGTCATGTCGCGCAGCTGGAAGGGTGCGAACATCGGCGGGGCGAGGCCTTCGCCGCCCGCGCGTTTTTGGAACCACGTTTCCAATCCTTCGAGCCACTCCGGATCGCGCAGGCGGAGGTTCTCGTGGCTCACGCGTTGCGAGCGGGTGAGCAGCGAATAGGCGAACTGGATGGGCTCGAAATCGAGATAGCGGTCGAGTGCCTCGAACCATTCAGTCGAGTTGCGCGCGCTGTTCTGGAGCTTGAGCACTTCGAGATTGCGCTCGCCCTGATATTCGGCGAGCGCAGCCTTGCGATCGAGCCCGGGTCGGTTGAGCACCTCCGCGAGCTTGATCGCATCCTCAAGCGCGAGCTTGGTGCCCGATCCGATCGAGAAATGCGCGGTGTGCGCGGCGTCGCCGAGCAGGACTAGATTGCGATAGTGCCAGCGATCGCAGATGATCCGGCGGAAGTTCAGCCATGCCTGCGGCCCCGGCAGGTGCGTGGCGTTCGACATCAGCGCGCGACCGTCGAGATACTTCGCGAAGATCGCCTCGCACTTCTCGATCGCCTCTTCCTGCGACATGCGATCGAAGCCGAGGCCCGCCCAGGTCTCGGGCTCGCACTCGACGATGAAGGTCGAGAGATTGTCGTCGAAGCGATAGGCGTGCGCCCAGATCCAGCCGGCCGCGGTGCGCTCGAACGCGAAAGTGAAGGCCTCGAAGACCTTGTGCGTGCCGAACCAGAAGAACTTGTTCTTCCGCACCTGGATATCGACGCCGAAATGCTCCTCATAGCGCGTGCGGATGCGGCTGTTGGCGCCGTCGGCGGCAATCACGAGGTCATAGGCCGCCCAGTCGTCGAGATCGGGGCTTGCCTCCCTCTCGAAATGGAGGTTCACGCCGAGCGCGCGCGCACGGTCCTGGAGGATGCGGAGCAGGCGCTTGCGGCCGATGCCGATGAAGCCGTGCCCGGAGCTGCGGATGCACTGCCCGTGGATATGGACGTCGATATCGTCCCAATGCGCGAACTCGTCGCGGATCATCGCGCCGCTGACGGAGTCGTTGGCCATCAAGTTCTCGACGGTCTGATCGGAGAAGACCACGCCCCAGCCGAAGGTGCTGTCGGCGGCGTTGCGCTCGAACAGGTCGATATGGTGCGCGGGATCGCGCAGCTTCATGGAGATTGCGAAATAGAGGCCGGCGGGGCCGCCGCCGAGGCAGGCAATGCGCATCCGATCTCCCTCCAATTGCTTTAGGTATGAAATATCTGCGCGCAGGCTGCAAGCTATGGCCGGCCAGCGCCGTTGCCGTCGCGTGCGAAACCGGTCATCCTCCGATCCATGGCGGGCCGGAGAGGCGCATGACCAAGCATCGAATCTATTCAATCGGCATTGCGAAGGTCTATCCGCTCTACATCGCCAAGGCCGAGAGGAAGGGGCGCACCAAGGCCGAGGTAGACGCGATCCTGCGCTGGCTGACCGGGCACAGCCAGCAGACGCTCGAGGCGCAGCTGGCGAGCGACATCGGGCTCGAGGATTTCTTCGCGCAGGCGCCGCGGCTGAACCCCGGGCGATCGCAGATAACGGGAATGATCTGCGGGGTCCGCGTGGAGGAAATCGAGGAGCCGGCGATGCGCGAGATCCGCTATCTCGACAAATTGATCGACGAACTCGCCAAGGGCAAATCGCTGGACAAGATCCTGCGGCAATGAGGGACGCCATGCTGCTTGCTCGCCGCAACATTCTTCGCGCCCGCCCCCGCGCGCCCGCGGGGCCGGGCGGGCG
>JAEWCK010000376.1 GCA_023390675.1 Pseudomonadota bacterium | reverse complement strand
CCGACGACGGCGACCTGGCGGACCGCGCTCATGCCGCGCCCGCCTCGCGCACCAGCGGCGCGGCGGCTGCAGACCGGCAATAATCGGCGACGAACGCGGCATGCTCGGGCATCGCCTCGACCCGCGCGCGGATGCGGTCGCGGATGTCGTCCATCTCGGCGGTCATCGCGTCGAAGGCGACATTGTCGGTCATCGGATGATAGCGCTCGGGCACCACGCCCTGCCCGACATAGACCGCGAGCCAGCTCGCCGGCGGAAACAGGCCGTTCTTGTAGCTTTCCATGTGCCCGCGGTGGCGGAACAGCGCCATGCGGCGTTGCAGACTCTCGGGCAGCTCCATCGTCTGGCAATGGCGCCAGAGCTCGGAATCGGTGCGCGTGGTGGCGGCGTAATGGAGGATCAGGAAGTCGCGGATGCGCGAATATTCGACGTCCATCATCCGATTGAACTCGCGCGCCAGCGCCGGGTCGAGCGGGTGCGTGGGGAAGAGCCGGGCGAGATTGGTGATCGCGACCTGGATCAGATAGATCGACGTGGACTCCAGCGGCTCGAGGAAGCCCGAGGACAGGCCGATCGCGACGCAATTGCCCGTCCAGCTGCTCAGCCGGCGCCCCGCGGCGAACTTGAGCATCCGCGGCTCGGCCTCGGGCTTGCCGCGCACGACCTCGAGCAGCCGCTCGCGCGCGGTCTTTTCCTCGATGAAGCGCGTCGAGAAGACATAGCCGTTGCCGGTGCGCGTCTGGAGCGGGATGCGCCACGTCCACCCGGCCTCGAGCGCGCGGAGCGCGGTATAGGGGTGGAAGTCCTGCGCGGTCAGCTCGCAGGGCACGGCCCAGGCGCGGTCGCAGGGGAGCCATTTGGTCCAGTCTTCCCACTCGGCCTTGAGCGTGCCGCCGATCAGCAGCGCGCGGAAGCCCGAGCAGTCGATGAAGAGGTCGCCCTCTATCTCCTCGCCCGACTCCATCACGATCGAGCGGATGTGCCCGTTGTAGACGTTCTGGTTTACACCGACGACCTTGCCTTCGGTGCGGACCACGCCGCGGGCTTCGCCGAAGGCGCGGAGGTAGCGGGCGTAGAGCGTCGCGTCGATGTGATAGGCATAGTCGTAGGTCGCGTTGATCTGGCTGCGATCGGTGCTCGGAAAATCGAAGCGATTCAAACGGCTGGCGACGACAGCGTAGGAGAAATCTTCGATGTCGTAGTCGCGCCCGGCCTGGCGCGCGCGGAGCCACTGGTTGTGGAAGCCGACCCCGCCGCGCGGGGCGCCGTGCGCGCCGAAGGGGTGGATATAGCTCGATCCCTTGAACCCCCAGTCGAGGAAATCGATGCCCAGCTTGAAGGTGGCGTTGGTCTTCCGCATGAAATCGGACTCGATGACCCCGATCGCCTTGTTGAAGTCCCTGAGATGGGGAAGTGTCGCCTCGCCGACGCCGACGGTGCCGATCTCGTCCGATTCGACCAGCCGCACGTCGCAGATCGGATGCCTGAGCGTCGCCGCAAGGCACGCCGCGGTCATCCACCCGGCGGTGCCGCCGCCCACCACCACGACCTTGATGGGTTTCCGTTCGCTCATCCCGCCCCCGTCATAGCCCGAAAGCGAAAGGGCGCCACCATGCGGCGGCGCCCTCTCCTCCCCCTGAACCGCTGAGGCTCAGTATTTGAACCGGATGCCCGCGATCAGGCGCCGGTCGTTCTGGAACCAGGCGTTGGGCGTCTTGATCGCGCCGTTCGAGGCATCGGTCACCTGCTGCTCGAGCACCGTCTTGGTGTTGAGCAGATTGGTGCCCTCGATGCTGAGCTCGAACTGCCTGGTGATCGCGAAGTGGATCGACGCGTCGAGGAAGCCCTGGCTCTTCGCCCAGATCGGCAGATAGACGCAGCAGTCGACCGCCGTGACGAGATAGCCCGAACGCCAGTTGTACGCGGCGCGCATCGAGAGCGGACCGTTCTCGTACATGCCGACGAGGTTGAAGGCGTGCTTCGACAGGCCTTCGAGCGAGGTCACCGAGAACACCGTGCCGTTCGATCCCGCCTGCGCGGTGGTCGCGTTGGCTCCGCCCGACACCTGCTTGATGTTGGTGTTGGTGATGCCGTGGTTCTCGACATAGGTGTAGTTGGCCTGCACGCCGAAATGCTTGAGCAGGCCCGGGAGGAAATCGAAGTAGGTGGTCAGCGCGATTTCGCCGCCATAGACCTCCGCCCCGTCGCCGTTCACCGGACCGCGCACCACCACGTTGCGCGTGACACCGTTGTTGGTGAGCGGCAGCACGTACGAACCGTACTGAATGTAATTGTCGAAGTTCTTGTAGAAGCCCGCCATCGTGAACGAGCCCGCGTCCGAGAAATAATGCTCGACGGTGACGTCGAACTGCGTCGCGGTGGTCGGCTTGAGATAGGGGTTGTACGAGTCCGCGGTGTAGGTCGGATTGACCCCGGTCACCTGGCCCTGCGCGTTCCGAACATAGCGCGGATCGCTGGTATCGCTGCCCGGGAACGACGCGCCGCCAACCGACACGTAATTCTTGAGCAGGCCGATATCGGGCCGCGACATCGCCTTCGACGCGGCGAAGCGGGCGAACCACTGGTTGCCGAAATCGAAGCGGATGTTGAAGCTCGGCAGCCAGTTGCGGTGCGTCGTGTTCGCAGTGCTGAGAGTGCCTCCGCCCGAATTGAACGCGCGCTCGTCGGCCGAGGCATAGCATTGCGCCGGGATCGTCGCGGGCGGCGCGGGCGGCACCGTCGCCGCTGGATGGCAGATCGCGTTGTCCGCCGGATTGTTGGTGTTCGGCCAGCCGGTGGCGAGCGGGAACGCCGTGGCGCCCGAGCTGCGATCGCGCGTCTCGACGAAGCGGATGCCGATATTGCCCTTCACGCCCACCTTGCCGAGACGCGCGTCGGGGCCGCCGAAGCGCAGCATCGCATAGGCCGCCTTGGTCGTCTCGGAGATCTGGTTGAGCTCCTCCTGACGGAAGCACGATCCCGGCAACTCGTTCGGACGATCGCAGACCGGCCGCCACTGATCCTGCCCGACATGGATCGCGTCGTAGCTCAGCAGATCGGCGCCGTGCTTCTCGAGCTGGTCCATGTTGAAGAAGGCGAAGGTGCCGAGATTGCCGCCGAAGAAATCGGCGCCGAAGGGCCGCACGTCGATCAGCCCGCCCGGATAGCCGGTGAAGCCGGTCACCGCCGAGGGTTGGGTCTTGTCGATGTTCCAGAAGGTGTATTGGTGCGCGCCGATGTTCCAGTTGTTGGCGATGTTGCCCCAATTGTAGTTCGACCAGCGCACATCCTGATCGCGATCGGCATAGCGTGCGCCGACCTTGAGCGAGTCGAGCCAGTTGCCGCCTAGATCATATTCGAGATCGAGCCGCGCGGACCATTGCTCGCCGTGCGAGTCCTCGACGTGGTCCATCGCGTGATTGTAGCGATAGTTGTTGGGGTTCGAGAGCCCGCCCGGCGACTGGTTGATGCTGTACGGCGCCGAGAGCTGGATCCGCGGCAGCCCGCTCGACTGATCGAGCGTCAGGTTGGCGAACGAATATTGGCCGACCTCGACGTCGTAATTGTCGACGTCCGACGAGACATATTGCGCGTCGAAGTTGAGGCGCAGCCGATCGCTCGCCTCCCACTTAAGGTTCATCGACGCGTCCTGGGTAAACTGGCGGTTCTGGTTGAGGCGCGTGACGGCGTTGAGATCGGGGCCGCGCGCATCGAGACCGCAATTGGCCGGCCCCCAATTGTAGCAGGGGTGCAGCATGTTCTGCCCGGCCGAATTGAGCGCGAGGTCGGCCGCGGTCGCGTCGCTGTCGCCCCACCAGGAGAAATCGGTCTGCTGGTTGAGGATCGAGCCCGAGACGAAATTGCCGTCATCGTCGAAAGTGAAGTTGGTGCCCGGCGCGCGCAGCGGGATACGCGGCTGGTTCGCGCCGGTGGGCGTGAACACGAAATCGACCGGATAGGCGTAGAGATCGGTGATGTAGCTCGCCACCGCGCGCTCGCGCCACGTGTTCTTGTAGAGCGAGCGCTGATACTGGCCCGTGAGGTTCCACGCGCCGTCGTTGCTACGCCATTGCACCGCGCCCGAGAAGCCGTTGCGCGTGCGATCGTAGAGGTTGTCGCGGAAGGTGACGCTCGACGGGATGTACTTGAACCCCGGATCGCCGACGCGGCTGGCAGTAGTGCCGCCGGGCGCCGCGGGATCGAGGAAGGCGACGCCGTTGAACACCGCGGTGCGGCCGTACTGGATGCCCTGCGACGCAGTCTCGACGTGCGAATAGGCGTAGTTGGCGAGAATGCCGATCTCGCCGATCCCGGTCTCCCAGCGATTGCTGTACAGGCCCGAGAGATCGGGAGTCAGCTTCTTCGAGATGTCGCCATAATTGGCCTTGGCGGTGAGCTGGAGCGACTGGCCGGTCGAATCGAACGGCAGGCGCGTGCGCAGGTTGATCGAGCCGGCGATGCCGCCCTCGATCATCTCGGCGGTCTGGTTCTTGTAGGTGTCGACGCCCTGGAGCAGTTCGGGCGAGATGTCGCCCCAGCCGAGGCCACGCGACGAATTGGCGCTGAACACGTCGCGGCCGTTGAATTCGTTGCGGACCTGCTGGAGGCCGCGCACGATCACGCCCGAAGGCTCGGCCGAGAAGTGCGAGGTATCGTCCGACGCGGCAAAGCGATTGACGGTGACGCCGGCGACGCGCTGGAGCGCTTCGGCGACCGACTTGTCGGGGAAGGCGCCGATATCGTTCGACGTGATCGAATCGACGACCGTATCCGAATCGCGCTTGATCTGCGCCGCGGTGGCGAGCGCCTTGCGCTGGCCGGTGACGATGATGTCGTCATCGTCCGAAGGCTGCGCCGCCGCGGGATTGGTGTCGGCGCTCTGGCTGCTCTGCGCATCCTGCGCGAGCGCCGCGCCCGGCGCGATCGCCGCGAGCATCGCCCCCACCACCATCAGCGACGCTCCCGAGCGGAGCAGCCGCGCCTTGGCCGAAATCGCTTCGTTCCTCACCGTCATTTTACACCCTCCCAAATCTCTTCCGGTCGTTGCCGGTTGGGTAACCCCTGCCCTGGCGCTGCACGGCGCGACGAAGCGAGCCTGCGGACGCAGTTCCGGGCAGCCGGCGGATCTGGAGGTTTTTGACAGCGTTGTCACAGTGCTGTGACGCGCCAATCGATCGTGCGCACCAGCGCCCGCGCGGTCGTGCCGCCCGGTATCGCCGTTGCGGGAACACCCTCCCGTTATCCGCCCGTATGCTCGGACTTGTCCATTGCGTATGACAACGCTGACCAGCGGTCAATCCGGTTTACAGAAAACGTTTTCGCAAGAGACGGTTTTGTGACTGCCGCGCCACAGTTCGTGTCCGAAATGTTTCCAGCCTTCCGGGAAAGGCCCGGATATCAATAGTTTGGACTAACGCTTCGGCGCCGGCCCCGTGGTCGAGCGGACCATCAACTGGTGCTCAAGCGTGACCTGGGGCTCGGGTGCGTCGCCCGACAGCATCAGATCCGCCGCGGCATAAGCGAGGTCGCGAACCGGCTGGTGAATCGTCGTGAGCGGCGGCCAGACGGCGCGTGCGAGGTCCGAGTCGTCGAACCCGGCGATCGACAATTCGCCCGGCACGTCGATGTCGTGCTCGTGCGCGACGGCGAGCGCGCCGGCGGCCATGTCGTCATTGCCGGCGAAGATCGCAGTCGGTCGCGGATCGCGTCCGATCAGCGCCCTGGCGGCCTCGTAGCCCGAGGCGAAGCTGTAATCGCCGGGCACGACCAGGGCCGGATCGAAGGCGATCCCGTGCGCCTCAAGCTCGGCGCGATAGCCTTCGAGGCGTTCGGCCGAGGAAACGTGACTTTCGGGACCACGGATGAAGGCGATCGCGCGGTGGCCGAGCCCGATCAGATGGCGCACCAGCTCGCGCGCGGCGGCGACGTCGTCCATCGACGCGGCCATGCCGCTTTCGCGCCGCACGCCCGGCGCGATCCGGACATAGGGCAGCCCGCGCTTGTCGAGCTCCTCGATCAGCGTCGCAGCCTCGGTGACCGGAGGCGAGATGATCAGGCCGTCGAGGTGCGTCTCGTCGATCAGCGCGAGCACGTTCGAGACGAGATCGGCCGACTGGCTGTCGATCGGCTGCATCAGCAGGCGGTAGCCGAGCTCAGTGCAGCGCTGCTGCGCGCCGGTCTGGACGTGGTAGATGTAATAGGGACTGGGATTGTCGTAGAGCAGCCCGACCTGGAACGACTTGCGCCCGGCGAGCGTGCGCGCGGCGTGGCTCGGGCGGAAGTTCAGCCGCGCGACGACTTCCTCGACGCGGCGCCGCGTTTCTTCGCTGACGTGCTTCTCATTGTTGAGGACACGGCTGACGGTCTTGAACGACACGCCGGCAATCTTCGAGACTTCCTTGATCGTCGGACGGCTGGTCACTGGCATTCCCCGCCGGAGTGCATGCCCGGCCTCCCTCACGCATATTTGACAGCGCTGCCACCGCGCAAGCAGAGAAGCAACCATGCCGCCGACCGCCCATGCCGCGAAAAGCCCCCCGCTCAAGCCCGGCGGAGCGATTCCGGAGATGGAAGGCGTCACCGCCGAGCGCTTCTGGACCGGGATATTGCCCGCCGCGAAGCCGGTGGTGCTGCGCGGCGCGGTCAGCGACTGGCCGGTAGTTCAGGCCGGGCGCGAATCGCCCGCGGCGCTCGCCGCCTATCTCAAGCGCTTCGATCAGGGGCGGCCGGTGCGGGCGATGCTCGGCAATCCCAGCATCGGCGGGCGCTTCTTCTACAACGCCGATCTTTCCGACTTCAATTTCCGCGCCGAGCAGGTGCAGCTGACTTCGGCGCTCGACCTGCTGCTCAGCCATCTCGGCGATCCGCGCCCGCCCGCGCTGGCGGTGCAATCGGTGCCGGTGCGCGCCAACCTGCCCGGCTTCGACCGCGACAATCCGATGCGGCTGCTCCCCGACCTCGAGCCGCGCGTGTGGATCGGCAACAAGGTGACTGTCGCCGCCCATCACGATCCCAGCGAGAACATCGCCTGCGTGGTGGCGGGGAAGCGGCGCTTCACGCTGTTTCCGCCCGATCAGGTGGCGAACCTCTATCCGGGGCCGTTCGAGCTGACGCCGGCCGGGCCGATCATCACGATGGTCGATTTCGATGCGCCCGATCTGACACGCTATCCGGGCTTCGCCGAGGCGATGGAGCATGCGCTGACCGCCGAGCTGGAGCCGGGCGATGCGCTCTTCATTCCTTACCTCTGGTGGCACCATGTCGAGTCGCTCGAGGCGATGAACATGCTGGTCAACTACTGGTGGGCGCCGGGCGACGCCGCCGAGGGGCCGCCGGTGCAGGCGCTGCTCCACGCGATGCTCGCGATCAAGAACCTGCCCGCGGCGCACCGCGAGGGCTGGCGCGCGCTGTTCGACCATTATGTGTTCGAGGCGAACGGTCCGGCGGGTGCGCATCTGCCCGAGGATCGGCGCGGGGTGCAGGGCGCGCTCTCGCCGGAGCTGATCGCCAGGCTGCGCGGCTCGATCGCGCGGACGCTCAAGGGGTGATGCTGCGCGCGCTGGCGGCGCTGCTCCTGATCGGCGCGGCGGCGCAGGACAGGCCGGGGCCGGCGACAGTGGCGGGCCTTGCGCCCGAGGCGAGCGCGGGACGCGGGGCGCGCGTGCCCTTCGTGACGATCGAGGCGGAGGATGCGCGCTTCACCGGCGCGCTGCTCCGCGCCGAGCGGAGCTTCGGCGAGCTGGCGGCGGAGGCATCGGGGCGGCGCGCGGTGCGGCTGACCGGAGACCAGGGCGTGGGGTTCGTGCTGCCCGTGGCTGTCGACGCCCTCACCGTCCGCTACGCGATCCCCGACAGCGCCGACGGGCGGGGGATCGACTCGACGCTCGGCGTCTATGCGGGCGGCGAGCGGATCGGGGAATTGGCCCTCACCTCGCGCTACGGCTGGTACTATGGACGCTATCCCTTCACCAAGCGCCCGGCCGATGGCGGGGCGCATCATTTCTATGATCACGCTCGCCTGAAGCTCGGGCGCGTGCTGCCGGCGGGCACGCTGGTGACGCTGCGGCGCGAGGCCGGCGATCCGGCCGAGTGGACCGTGATCGACCTTGCCGATTTCGAGCGAGTCCCCGCGCCGCGCGCGATGCCGGCGGGGGCGGTGTCGGTGCTCGGCTTCGGCGCCGATCCTTCGGGCGCGCGCAGCTCGCTTGTGGCGTTC
>JAEWCK010000374.1 GCA_023390675.1 Pseudomonadota bacterium | reverse complement strand
GACTTGCCGACATTGGGCCGGCCGATAATGGCGACGATGGGTAGGGGCATATCCTGGCTCCACTCCCCTCCTGAAAGGGAGGGGCTGGGGTGGGTGCGCGCGTCTGCGCGCGCCTAATAGACTCATTAGCGGCGTGATGAAAAGCAACGGGCGGGGCATCGAGCCCCGCCCGTTACCAAACCAGCCTTGGCCCTTCTCTTAGGGAAGGCGCCACTCAACGATACGCGGTCAGCTGTCCCTTGTCGTCGAGCACATACAGGATGTTGTTCGCGACCACCGGCTGGAGGGAGACGCCCTCCTTCGCGTCGATCGTCGACGTGATGCTGCCGTCCGCCGGCGAGACGAACACGATCTGCCCGCGCGAATTGGCGAGGATCAGCTTGCCGCCGGCGAGCACCGGGCCGACCCAGCTGATCGGGTCCTTTGCCTTCTTCTCGTTCTTGTAGTGCTTGAGCTGCGCCATCCAGCGCACCTTGCCGCTGCCGCGCGACAGGCACATCAGGCGGGCGTCGTCGGTCACCACGAACAGCCACTCGCCGGCCGCCCAGGGCGTAGAGATGCCGGCGATGTTCTGCTCCCAGATGCGCTGGCCGCTGGCGATGTCGATCGCCACCATGCGGCCGCCCTGCCCGACCGAATAGACCCGGCCCTGGTCGATCACCGGCTCGGCGTCGATGTCCGAAAGCGCCGAGACCGAAGTCGAGATGCTGGTGCGCGAGAGGACTTCGTTCCACAGCGAGCGGCCGTTCTCGTAGCGATAGGCGTTGAGCTCGCCCGAGGAGAAGCCGGCGACCACGGTGCCCTGCGCCGATGCAGGCGCAGCGACGCCGAACACGCCCTGCGATTCGAGGCTGGCGGACGAGGTCCACGAAACGTCGCCATTCTCCTGGCTCAGCGCGAACAGCTGGTTGTCCTGCGTGACGACATAGAGATTGCCGTTCGACAGCGTCGGCGCGCCGCGCAGCGGCCCGCCCGGGCGCTTGCGCCACACTTCGGTGCCGTCCGCGACGTTGAGCGCGACGACGTCGCCAAGGCCGTTGGTCGCAAAGGCGCGCTCGCCCTGCAAGCTGACGCCGCCGCCGAAGCGCGCGTCCTCATTGCCTTCTTCCTTGACCGTGTTCGCCTTCCACAACTCGCTGCCGGTATCGGCGGCGAGCGCACGCACCACGCCCGCGGTGTCGATCACGAGCAGCTTGTTGTCCGCCACCACCGGAGCGGCGGCGAGGCGCTCGCGCTTCGAGGTCTTCGCGACTTCCCTCGACCAGAGCTTCGCCGGCGAGGAACTCAGCGCAAGATGCCCCATCGACTTGGCCGCGTTGCCGCCCGGCTGGGTCCAGGCGTCGTTGGCCGCCGCCTCGGGCAGCAGCACGTCGACCGCGGCGAGGCTCTTGTCGGCCGTGATGTCGTTCTCGGTCATCAGGATCGGCACGCGCTCGCCGAGCACCGGAGTCTTCTTGCCCGACCCCTTGAAGACCCCGCAGCCGCTCACCAGTGCGAGCGCCGCCACGGCCGCAGCCATCCTCAGCTTGTTGTTCATTGAGCTTGTTTTTCCTTGGATTGATCGAGGGCGTCGACGCCGAGCACGCCGGCGATCTGCACGGCGCGCTGGCGGATCGACTCGGGCACATTTTCGCCGCCCTGCGCGATCTGGCCATAGAGCTTGCCGGCCTGGTCACGGTGGCCGAGCTTCAGATGCGACGCCGCCACCATCTCGCCCGCCGTGCCGAACCAGGGGGAATCGGGCTTGGCCAGATTCTTGAGCCGGTCGATCACCACTTCGGGCTTGAGGCTGTCATATTCCGCCACGGTCTGGCGGAGCAGCGCAAGGTCGCGATAGGGCTTGGCCAGCCCGCTGTCGTTCGCCACTTCGGCAAACTTTGCCGCGGCCGCCTTGGCGTCGTTCTTCTGGAGCAGCAAATTGCCCGCGGTGATCTTCGACATCGCAGCATAGCCATTGCCGCCGCTCTTCGCGATCTTGTCGAACTCGGCGAGCGCCTTGTCGTTCTGATTGCCCGCGGCGAGCATCAAAGCGGCGTCGAATTCCTCGCCCTGCTTGCCCGCGGCGTTCCGGCTGTTCTGGCCCAGATAGAGGTACAAAGCGAGCGCGAGCAGTCCGACTACGACCGCACCCACGATCCAGCGGCCGTAACGGCGCCAGACGTTGAGCACTTGCTCGCGGCGATATTCCTCGTCGACTTCGCGCAGGAACGCTTCGTCTGACATGCCGGAGGGGGGAAGCGCCAAAATCTACTCCATGCGTCTTGTGCGGGCGCGGACCTTATCCGCGCCTAAGGGTATTTGGAAGCCGCTCGGTAGCCCCTCAATCCCGCGGCGCATAGACCTGATCGGGTCCCGGGAAGGCCCGCGACCGGACATCGGCGGCATAGGTTTCAACCGCGGCGGAAATGCGGCCGGCGAGATCGTCGAATTTCTTCACGAAGCGCGGGGTGCGCTCGAACATGCCGAGCATGTCGTCGATCACCAGCACTTGCCCGTCGCATTCGCTCGAGGCGCCGATCCCTATCACCGGGCACGAGACCGCGGCGGTGATCTCCTTCGCCAGCGTCTCGACCACACCCTCGGCGACGATCGAGAACGCCCCAGCCGCGGCGATCGCGCGCGCATCGTCGAGGATGCGGGCATGCTCCTCGTTGCTCCGCCCGCGCGCGCCATAGCCGCCGAGCGAATTCACAGCCTGCGGCGTCAGCCCGACATGCCCCATCACCGGTATGCCGCGCGCGGTCAGGAATTCGACCGTCGACGCCATCGTCGCGCCGCCCTCCATCTTCACCCCCGCTGCGCCGGTCTCCGCCAGCACGCGCGCGGCGTTCGCGAACGCGATCTCGGGGCTCCCCTCATAGCTGCCGAAGGGCATGTCGATGATCACCACCGAATGCCAGCTTCCGCGCACCACCGCGGCGCCGTGCGCGATCATCATGTCGAGCGTCACCGGTAGCGTCGATGGCAGCCCGTAGATCACCTGTCCCAGGCTGTCCCCCACCAGCAGCGCGTCGCAATGCGGATCGAGCAGCTGCGTCATCCGCGTCGTGTACGCGGTGAGCATGACGATCGGCTCCTTCCCCTTGCGGTCGCGGAGCGCGGGGACGGTGAGCCGCTTCATCGGCGTCGGGGTCGGCGTAGCGCGGCTCGTGGCCGTGTCGAGAGTGAGGTGCGACATGCCCGCGCTCTAGCCGCGCCCGCTTTGCCTTGCCAGCCCGCAAGCCCGCCAACGGCACGTACTCTTTACATTATGTTCGATATACCTTACATCGAGTCGCATATTCCGGACATTGGGAGACGGGAATGTCGTTTCGAGAGAAGATCGCCTGGGCTTCGTTCGTCACCACCGTCCTCGCCTGGGGCGCGTGGTTCGCCGTGGTGATCGTGCGGTTGGACCAAGGCGGCGGGCACGATCCGTCGCTGTTCTGGCTGTTCATCGCGGCGACGGTGGCGCAGGTCGTGCTGATGGCTGCGGTCGCCGCGGTCTCGGCGATGATGGCGCCGGCCGACGCGCGCGCAGCCGTCGACGAGCGCGATCGCGCGGTCGGCCAGCGCGCCAGCGCGGTCGCCTATTTCGTGGTGCTCGTCGGCATCGCCGGGATCGTGGTCTGGCTCCACCTCGGATTGCATGGCGTCGGCACGATCTTCGCGCTGATCGGCCTGTTCATCCTCGGCGAGGCCGTGCGCTTCGGCGCCAAGGCGATCGGCTACAGGATCGGAGGCTGACCATGGCGTATCGCGAAAAGACCGCTTGGCTCACGCTCGTCTGCATGGCGATCGCCTATGGCATCTATTTCCCGCTCATCGCGCTGCGGCCGGCCCCGGCGACCTTGTTCGACATCCTCTGGACCTTCGGCGCCGTCGCCGGCACCCAAGCCGTTGTCGTCATCATCGGCAGCATCGTCCTCGCCTTGCGCGCCGGCCCCGAAGCGCGCCAGCGGGCCGACGAGCGCGACAAGGCGATCGCGCGGCGCGGCGCGACAGCGGGCTATTATACGCTGCTGGTCGGCACGATCGTGGTCGGCGTCGTGATGCCTTTCACCGAGCCCGCGCCCAAGATCGTCAACACCGCCTTGCTCGCGATCGTCGTCGCCGAGGCCATCCGTCTCGTTCTCATCGTCGCGAGCTATCGGAGGGGCTGGCATGGCTAGGCCCCCGATCGCCAACCATATCCGCACGCTGCGCTTCCTCGCCGGCGAGATGACCCAGGCGGAACTGGGCGAGAAGATCGGGATGACCCGCCAGACGATCGCCGCGATCGAGCAGGGCAAATACTCGCCCACGCTCGAAGCGGCGTTCCGCATCGCCCGCGTCTTCGGCAAGCCGCTCGAGGAAGTCTTCGTATGGCAGGAAAGCGAATGACTTGCGCAATATTGCTGCCCCGCTAGCGTAGCTCGATCCGATTGGGGGGAGTGGAAATATGCGCGCATCACTTCTTGCGCTCGCGGCGCTGCTCGTGCCGCAGGCGGCCTGGGCCGACAACTGGCGGATGGCCGCCTATTCGGGCACCGACATGCAGCAGCAGCTCGCTTACTTCGTCGACATCGACTCGATCCAGCGTACCGGCACCAAGATCACTTTCAATTCGCAGACGATCTATCAGGCGCTCACCGACGCGCGCGATTTCGATCGTTCGGTGATCAAGCGCGAGGCGGACTGCGCAAACATGTCCACGCGCATGCTCGACAGCAATTTCTACGCCGCCGGCAAGTTCCTCGGCAACGAGAGCGGCGCCGGCGACTTCGTGACGGCGAAGACGGGCACCGTGCTCGAGACGATGCTCAACGTCGCGTGCGGCCGCGGCGATTACAGATCGCCGGTCGTCGCCGACCCCGAAAGCTGGTCGCGCGAGCGCTTCAGGACGGGTTTCGGCAGCTAGGCCGCGCGCACGCTCAAATTCATCGCGATCGAGATGCGCTCGCCCGCACCCTGGTGCGGGCGGACGCCGTGGCGGATCCAAGCGGGGAACAGCACCAGCTCGCCGCGGCCCGGCACGATGCGATGCTCGGGCCCCTGCGGCGCCCCGTCGATCCCGCGCACGCGGAACCCCGGCCACGTCATCTGCGGCAGCGGAAAGCGCGGATCCTCGAGATACAGCTCGCCCCCCTCGCCGGGGCACGCGACATAATAGACCGCCGCCCACAGCACCCCCGGATGCGCATGGCTCATGTTGAGCGCGCCCGGCGGCGAGACGTTCGCCCACATCCGTACGTCCCATTCGGGCTCGGTCCCGTCGAACACCGACATCCGCTTCGCGACGCGCACCGCCAGATCGGCGAGCTTCGCCGCGGCAGCCCCACCCCAGTCGAGCATGTCGGTCTTCGAATGCCACCCGCCGACATTCGAACGCCCGATCCCCGGCTCGTCGGCCATCCGCCCGCGGATCGCCGCCTCGAGCGCTTCGGTCATCGCCTCGGCGTCGGAGAGCCGCGCGTGCAGCACCATCGTCTCGAACAGCCCGAGCTGCTCGGCGCGCACGCGGATCGAGTCGAATTCGCCGGCCATGCCGCGCCGCCTAGGCGGGGGCGGTCAGGAAATCCAGCCGCGCTTCCGAGCCGATCCCGCCAGCCAGAGCTGGAACGCGGCCATCGCGACGATGAACAGTGGGAAGGGCACCGTCATCCCCGCGCCCTTGTGCGCCAGCAGATCAGTCGCGAGGAAGACATAGCCGAACTGGACGAGCACCGCGATCAGCGAGAGCGCGTAGAGCCATTGCGCGATTGCCTTGCGCGCCAGCATCGCGATCGATCCGAGCAGCCCCGCTCCCACTGCGACGGCATAGTCCCACACGAACCAGCCCGGCAGTGCCGCGAAATAGGCGCGGTCCCAGTCGGTCGCGTTGGGATCGATCGCGGGGCCGTAGGCGATATGCGCATAGAAGGCCGCGCAGCCCGCCAACCCCCACAGGATGAGCACCGCCACCAGGATGATGAACCAGCCCGGACGCTTCGCCATGCAAGCTCCTCCGCAAGAAGATTGCATTGCCGTAACGTAAACCGTCCGTTCTGGCTACAGCAGCGCCTGCGCCCAGGCCTCGGGCCTGAACCCGGCGAGCAGCCCGCCCGGATATTCGAGCACCGGCCGCTTGATCATCGAAGGCTGCGCCAGCATCAGCCCCTGCGCCTTCGCTCCATCCAGATCGGCCTTGTCGGCATCGGGCAGCTTGCGAAACGTCGTCCCCGCCCGATTGAGCAGGGTCTCCCACCCCAGCGCCCCACACCACCGCGCCAGCCGCGCCGCATCCGCGCCCTCGGCCTTGTAGTCGTGGAAGACATAAGCGACGCCGTTAGCGTCCATCCACGCCCGCGCCTTCTTGATCGTGTCGCAATTCTTGATGCCGTACATCGTCACGGTCATGGTGAGGTTCTCCGGATGGGGAGTGCCTGAATAACCTGTACCTGGCTAAAAATCAGCCGCCTGGCTCCCGAGCCAGCGTTGATCCCTGCCTGCCCTACGCCCACGCTACCGCACGCAAGACGCCTGCAAGCCCGCCAGCAGTTGCTCCAGCCGCCCCACCTTGCTCCTCGACCAGGGCGACAGCTGATACCCGTCCCCGGCGCCCTGCCCCTCGTAACGCACCCAGAGGGTCGCCGAGCTCAATGGAGTCACCGCTACCTTCCGGCTGAAATCGAGCGTGACAGCGGGGTCCGGCCTGTACCCGCCCGGCGTAAGCGCGGCGTAGACCTTGTCGAACTTGAGAATGCACGGGCCGACCGCGGTGACCTGATAGCGAGCGCCGGTGCCGGTGGCGTCGCTGAAGGTGCCTTCCTGCAGGATCGCCGCGATCTCGCGGACGATCGCGCCCCGGTCCGGCCCGGCCTGATGTGGCGCCGCAGCGAGCGCGAGGAGGAATGTGAAACCGATCATGTCGAACGCTCCCTTCGATGAAAAACATGGGATGGGCATTGCCATTCCGGCCGCGCCCCGCCGCTATGCCCCCTCACCCCAGAAACCGCCCCAGCGTCACGACCTTCTGCGCCTCGAACCCCAGCGCCCGGTAAAACCCCAGCGCCTCGGCATTATCCCCGCGCACCATAAGCTGAATCTTCGGCGCGCCGCGGTCGCGCAGCCAGTTCCCGGCGGCCTCCATCAGCGCGCGGCCCAGCCCGCCGCCGCGCCGCTCGGGCGCCACCGCCAGATAATAGACCCAGCCGCGATGTCCGTCGAAGCCCGCCATCACGCTACCTTCGATCCCGGCCGCGCCGCGCGCCACGAGCACCGTCGAGCTCGGCCCCTCCAGCGCGAGCGCGAAATCATGGTCGGGATCGTTCCACGGCCGCGTCAGGCCGCAGGCGCGCCACAGCGCCACGACTTCCGCCCGGTCCTCCGCGCATGCCGCCTCGATCACCGCGCGATGCAGTTCACGCCCGCCCACAAATTGGTGATCTTGCCCTCGGGCCCGGCGCTGTCGAGCAGGCCGGACATCTCGCCGAGCATGAACTCGTGGCCGATGCTCGATTCCTCCACGGTCACCGGGCCGGCCGCATCGAGCGCCTTGCGCGTCGATCCGATGCCGATCCCGTTGGCGGTGGTGAACTTGCCGCCCTCGCGCCCGTCGAGATCCCAGCCGGCGAACTTGCCTTCCTGGAAGTAGAGCGACAGCCCCTCGCGGAAATTGGCGAAGTCGAGCGGCCCCGCGCCGCACTCCTCGCTCGCGCCCTGCTCGATCGGGTCGCCGAGCGCCGCCGCAATCATCCGCACTGCGTCCGCCTTGGTGGTGCCGAAGCTCACGTGCCGCGTCGATCCGCTCGCCAGCACCAGCGTAAGCTCGTCCGGTGCGAGATTGACCGCGGGCACCGCCGCTTCGCTGGCATTCGCGGCAACGGCGTCCACAATGGCGTTGCCTGCGGGCACCACCACCGCCGCATTGCCGGTATCGACCGCGGTCGCGTCATTGGCCGGCGCGTCGGCCTTGTCACACCCGGCGAGCAGGAACGCGGCCGTCACTCCGGCGAACAGAATGCTGCGCATGACAATCCCCCTCGAAAATAGCGGGGTCAGTCAATCACCTTCGGACCGCGCCCGCAACCGCCCGTGGGTCAGCCGATGCACTTGTCCCCGGCCCACATCCCCTTCACCTGGCCCTCGGGTCCGCCCTCGGTCATCACGCCGCCATAGCCGCCCGCCTTGAAGATGAAATTGCCGTTGACGTCCTCGCCTTCATTCTCGGTGAACATCTTCGAGAGGTCGGTCCACGTCGTGCCGATCGTCAGCCCCTCGGGCGTCGCGAAGCCGCTGTCGCCGAGGATCGCCCAGCCCGAGAATTCGCCGGCCTTGAAATAGAGCATCAGGTCGCCCTGGAACTTGGCCCAGCCGAGATTGCATTCCTCGTTGACGCCCGAACCCTCGGGCTCGCCCAGCGCGGTGCCGACGAAGGTCACCGTGTCGTCCTGGCTCGTGCCGAAGCCGACCGTGTCGGCTTCGTTGCTTTCGGGATCGGTCAGCGTCACGCCGTCGGGCGCGAGCCCGAGCACCTTGGTCGCATGCGCGTCCTGCGCCGCCGCGGACGCCTGCATCGCCAGCGCCGCCACCGCGAGCGCGATCGTCTTCAGAATCATGTCGTTCCCCCCGGAACCCCAACCCGCCAGCGGCGTATCAGAAACGTTCGGGAAACGATATTGCGCGGGTCCCCATTATGGCAGGCGCCTGGCCTGCCCGATCCGCCACAAAGTGTAGAGCCCGATTCCCGCCCAGATCACGTTGAGCACCGCGGAGGGGATCGCGCCGTTATAGCCGCTGTTGAGGATGAAGCAGCACGCCCCCACCAGGTTCATCGCCTGATAAAGCCGCGACTGGCCGGTCAGCCGTCCGAGCGAGAGCAGCACATAGGCCGCGAGGATCAGGATCGCTCCCGTCCAACCGATCGCCTCGATCGCGACGCGCTCGAGCGTCACGCCACCAGCTCCTTGAGCGGCACGCCAGTATCGGCCAGCTTCTCGGGCGCGATCGCGAGCCGCTCGGCCACCAGCCGGCGCCCCTGGACATAGTCCCTGACTGCGTTGACGCAGTCGAGCGCGATCACGCGCCCCTCCTTCAGATAGATCACCGCGAAGCTCCGCGCCGCCGGATCGCCGCGCACCACGGTCGCGTCGTGCCCGATCGACAGCCCCACGGTCTGGAGCTTCAGATCGTACTGGTTCGACCAGAACCACGGCACCGCGTCATAGGCCAGTTCCTGCCCGAGGATCGTCTTCGCGACGAACGTCGCCTGGTCGCTGGCGTTCTGCACCGATTCGAGCCGCACCGGCATGCCGTCGGCATAGGGGTTGGCGTGCAGCGCGCAGTCGCCGATCGCGAAGACATGCGGCAGCGAGGTCCGGCATTGCGCGTCGACCGCGACGCCATTGCCCCCCTCCGCGCCCGCCGCAAGCAGCGGCGCGACCGCGGGCACGATCCCGATCCCGACGATCACCATCTCCGTAGGGATCGCTTCCCCGCTCGTCAGCCGCACCCCGCTGACCCGGCCCTCGCCTTCGATGCATTCAACCGCCGCGCCCAGCCGCACGTCCACGCCGTGCGCGCGGTGCTCGGCCTCGTAGAAGCGCGACAATTCCTCCCCCGCCACCCGCGCCAGCACGCGATCGAGCGCTTCGAGCAGCACGACCTGCTTGCCCGCTTTGGCGAGCACCGCCGCCGCCTCAAGCCCGATATAGCCGCCCCCGATCACCACCGCGCGCGTAACGCCCGGCAGCTCGGCGATCATCCGGTCGGCGTCGGCGCGCATGCGGACGGTGTGAACCCCGACCAGGTCGTCGCCCGCCCCGCCCAGCCGCCGCGGCGCGCCCCCCGCCGCCCAGATCAGCTGCCCGTAACCGATCGTCGCGCCGTCCGCGGTCGCCACGCTGTGCGCCTCGGGATCGAGCGCGGTCACGCGCCGCCCGACCAGCATCGCCACCCCGCGCTCCTCCCAAAAGGAAGCGGGCCTGATCAGGATGCGCTCGAACGGCTTCTCCCCCGCCAGATATTCCTTGGAGAGCGGCGGCCGCTCATAGGGCAGCTCGGGCTCGTCGCCGATCAGCGCGATGCTGCCCGCGAAGCCGTTCTGCCGGAGCGCGATCGCCGCCTGCGCCCCGCCATGCCCCGCGCCGACGATCAGGACGTCATAGCGCGCCGCGCTCACTCCCATTCAATGGTGCCCGGCGGCTTCGAGGTATAATCGTACACCACCCGGTTCACGCCCCGCACCTCGTTGACGATCCGCGTCGCCACCCGCGGCAGGAACCCACCCGGAAACTCGAACGCCTCGGCGGTCATCCCGTCGATCGACGTCACCGCGCGCAGCCCCAGCACACTGTCATAGGTCCGCCCGTCGCCCATCACCCCCACGGTGCGCACCGGCAGCAGCACCGCGAAGGCCTGCCAGATCGCGTCGTAGAGCCCGGCGTTGCGGATCTCCTCGAGATAGATCGCGTCGGCCTTTCGGAGGATGTCGCACCGCTCCTTGGTGACTTCGCCCGGAATGCGGATCGCCAGCCCCGGCCCCGGGAACGGATGGCGCCCCACGAAGATGTCCGGCAGCCCCAATTCGCGTCCCAATGCCCGCACTTCGTCCTTGAACAGCTCGCGCAGCGGCTCGACGAGCCTCATGTTCATCCGCTCAGGCAAGCCCCCGACATTGTGGTGGCTCTTGATCGTCACCGAGGGCCCGCCGGTGAAGCTCACGCTCTCGATCACGTCGGGATAGAGCGTCCCCTGCGCGAGGAAGTCGGCCCCGCCGATCTTGCGCGCCTCCTCCTCGAACACGTCGATGAAGGTCTTGCCGATGAACTTGCGCTTGGCCTCGGGATCGGTGACTCCCGCGAGCCCCGACAGGAACAGCGTCTCCGCGTTCACATGCACCAGCGGGATGTTGTAATGCCCGCGGAACAGGCTGACGACCTGATCGGCCTCGCCGCTCCGCATCAGCCCATGATCGACAAACACGCAGGTCAGCTGCTCGCCGATCGCCTCGTGGATCAGCACTGCGGCGACCGCGCTGTCCACGCCCCCCGAAAGTCCGCAGATTACCTTGCCCGAGCCCACCTGCTCGCGGATCTCGGCAATCTTGGCCGCGCGAAACTCGGCCATGCTCCAGTCGCCCTGCAGCCCGCACACGTGCCGCACGAAATTGGCGAGGAAGCGCGCCCCGTCGGGCGTGTGCACCACCTCGGGATGGAACTGCGTCGCATAATAGCGCCGCGCATCGTCCGCCACGACTGCGAAGGGCGATCCCGGGCTCGTCGCCACCGGGCGGAAGCCAGGCGCCAGCTCGGTCACCTTGTCGCCGTGACTCATCCACACTTGATGGCTGTCGCCCTCGGCCCACAGCCCGTCGAACAGTACGCAATTGTCGTGGATCTCGATGAACGCGCGCCCGAACTCGCCGCTGTCGCCGAGCAGCACGGTGCCGCCCAATTGGTGCATCATCACTTGCTGGCCATAGCAGATGCCGAGCACCGGCAGACCGGAGTCGAAGATCTCCTGCGGCACCCGCGGCGATCCTTCGTCGAGCACCGATGCCGGCGATCCCGAAAGGATGATTCCCTTGGGCCGCATCCGCGCGAACGCCTCGGCGGCGGTCGTGAACGGCGCAATCTCGCTATACACCCCCGCCTCGCGCACGCGCCGCGCGATGAGCTGGGTCACCTGGCT
>JAEWCK010000131.1 GCA_023390675.1 Pseudomonadota bacterium | reverse complement strand
TGGATCCCGGCTTTCGCCGGGATGACGGCTATCGGATAGCCCGCAGCAATGGATACGGATTCACGTTCGTCCCCTGCCACCAGCCCTCGCCGGGCAGCATCGTCTTGATCTCGAAATGGAGGTGCGGTGCGCCACCCGCGGCGCTTCCCGTGTTGCCGACGGTGGCGATCGGCTCGCCCTGCCGCACGGCTTCCTTCTCAGCGACCAGATAGGTGTCGAGATGCGCGTAATAATGGATCGTCGCGCCGTCACGCGTGCGGACATAGATGGTGTGGCCGCCATTGACGCTCTCGAAGATCTTTTCGACCGTGCCCGATGCCGCGGCGAGCACCGGGGTGCCCTTGGGCGCCATGATGTCGATCGCGTGATGCTCGCGCTGCCCGCCACCGCGGCTCTGGCCCCAGGTGTCGCTGAGCTGGCGCGGCTGCACGCCCTGCACGGGGATGATCAGGGGCACCCGATCTCCGGCCTGCGTGGCGGGCGGCGCAGCGGGGGACTCGGCGGTCGCCGGCGCGGCGCTCGGCGCGGGCGCGTTGATCGTGATCCGCACCATCGATGCGAATGCGGCTGCGAGCAGGAGCAGCGCCGCCGCCAGACCCCGCCCCATCCGCTTCGCCAGCGTCATCGCCTCACTCCTGGAAGATGGCCTGCGTGCCAGGCTTCACCATAAGCGCAAGCCGCGCCGCATCCCAATTGGTCAGGCGGATGCAACCATGGCTCTCGGTGCGGCCGATCAGCTGGGGCTCGGGTGTGCCGTGAATGCCGTAATGCTCTTTGGAGAGATCGAGCCAAACCACGCCGACCGGGCCATTGGGCCCCGGGGGCAGCGTCGCGGGATCGTCTCCTTTCTTTGCGTCCCAGAACAGATCCGGGTTGTAGTGGAACCTGGGGTTCGTATCCGCGCCGTAGATCTTCCACGTGCCGATCGGCAGCGGATCGTGCTCGCTGCCCGTGGTGACGCTGAACTGCGCAACCAGCCTGTCGTCGGCATTGTACACCTTGAGCGCCTTTTCCGACTTGTCGACGACAATGTGATCCGCCTTGGGCTGGTTGGCATCGACGTTGAGGTCGCTCAACGTCCGGCGCCATTCGGGCTTGAGATCGGCCGGATAGTCGCGCGACGCGGGGAGCGCATTGGGGAAGACGAAGCTCGCGCCGGGTTCGATCGCGCCGCCGCCCGGATTGAGCTCGACCAGCACTTCGGGCGTCGTGTGGAACATCTCGGCGAGCTTCTCCACCGGGCGGGAATAGCCAAGCGCCGGGAGCTTCGCCTGCTTGTCGGGATCCTTGGGCAGTGGGTTGATGAAGGGGCCTTCGAGCGATTCGGCCGCTAGCGTCAGCCGTCGCACCGGGCGCAGCGCGCGATAGGGATGGAGCGCCGCCAGCGTCGCGGGGTCGAGCTTGCCGGTGACCTTCATCCCCCGCGAGGTCTGGAAACCCTTGATCGCCGCGGTAAGCGACTGGCCGTCGCGCCCGTCGAGGATGCCCGGCGAGAAGCCGAGATGATCGAGGATGACCTGTGCGTGGAGGATCGAATAGTCGATGGGCGGGCGGGCTTTGGTTCCCGGTTGTCCGGCTGCGGCCGGACCGAACGAGGCAAGGACGAGGCAGGCCGCAACACCAAGGATTTTCCGCACAGATTCAAGCTCCTGACGAACGTTGGTTCGCAGGAACAACGATCTAGGCGGCAAGCAGGTCCGCGAACGCTTTCACCGCCGCGGCCTCGTCTCCGCCCCACACGGCGTTGCTCACCGCGAGGAAGTCCGCGCCTGCGGCGATCAGGGGCGCCGCATTGGCCGGTGTGATCCCGCCGATCGCGACGCAGGGGATTTCGAACAATGTGGTCCACCAGCTCAGGATCGAAGGTTCCGGATGGTGGCGCACTTGCTTGGTGCTCGTGGGATAGAAGGCGCCGAAGGCGACATAGTCGGCCCCCACCTCGCCCGCTTCCATAGCCAGATGGCGGCTGTCGTGACACGTGACGCCGATCTGCGCGGAGGGACCGAGCGCCGCGCGCGCCTCGCGCGGATCGCCGTCGTCTTGCCCCAGATGCACGCCGTCCGCGCCGAGGCGCTTGGCGAGCCCGACGCTGTCATTGACGATGAACGCAACTTCGGCGTCCGCGCAGAGCCGCTGCAGCGGCTCGGCGAGCCGCGCGGCTTCGTGCTGATCCACGCCCTTCACCCGGAACTGGAACGCCGCGACCGGACCGGCATCGAGCGCGCGATCTAGCCGATCCGCGAAACCTTCGCCAACTTCCAGTGGCGAGATCAGATAGAGCTGGCACGGCGGCCGGCGATCGTCGCGCACGAACTGGTCCGCAAAGCCCCCCAGCGCGTTGTCGCCGAACAGCTCTTCGTCCTCAGGTTCGTTCATGCCTCACTCCGCTATCCGCATCGGCTGCTCCGGCTGGAACTACCGCCACTGGCGTGGCCGCTTCTACCCCGAGAAGCTGCCGGTCAAGCGCTGGTTCGAATTCTATGCCGGGCAATTCGACACCGTCGAGATCAACAACAGCTTCTACCGCCTGCCCAAATGCGCGACCTTCGAGAAGTGGCGCGACCAGGCACCGCCGGGCTTCTGCTATGCAGTCAAGGCCAACCGCTTCCTGACGCAAGCCAAGAAGCTCAAGGATTGCGAAGAGCCGATCGCGCGGCAGATGGGCGAGTTCCGCTGCATGGGCGATCGGCTCGGCCCGATCCTCTACCAGCTGCCGCCGGTGATGAAGCTCAACCTCGAAAGGCTCGAGCGCTTCCTCGCGCTGATCCCCAAGGACGTGACCAACGTCTTCGAATTCCGAGAGAACAGCTGGAACGTGCCCGAGACCTTCGCGCTGCTCGAACGCTACGGCGCCAGCTTCTGCGTGCACGACATGCCGAATCTCGTCACCCCGCGCGTGGCGGTCGGGCCGATCGCGTATGTCCGCTTCCACGGCGGCCTCGGCAAATATTGGGGGCGTTACCCCGACGAGGCTCTGCTCGGCTGGGCTGACTGGATGGTCGAGCAGGCGCGCAGCGGGCGGAGCGTCTGGGCTTATTTCAACAACGACACCGAAGCCGCGGCGATCGACGACGCGCTGACGCTCAAGGCGATGGTGGCGCAGGCTGTTCGTTGACGATCGCGAGCAGGAAGCCGTCCCATTTCTTGGCGCCGACTGTCTGCACCGCAGTGGCGCTGAGGCGGGGCTCGGCCGCGACGGCCCCGAACAGCGCCCGCGTGCCGCGGATATTGGGATCGGCGCTGTCGGGATCGAGCACGCCGCCCTCGCGCACGACATTGTCGACGACGATCGCCGTACCGGGCCGCGACAGCGCGAGCGCGGCGCGTAGATAGGCGACGTTGCTCGGCTTGTCGGCATCGATGAAGACGAAGTCGAACGGCTGGACGCCTTCCGCCGCCAGCGCCGCGAGGCTGTCGGCGGCGCGGCCGACCCGGATCTCGCACCGATCCGCCACGCCTGCCCGCTCGATATTCGCGCGCCCGACCTCGGCGTGGTGCGGGTCGAGCTCGAGCGTCACCAGCCTGCCATCCGCGGGGAGCGCGCGCGAGCCAGATCGTCGAATAGCCGCCGAGCGTGCCGACTTCGAGGATGCGCCGTGCGCCGCGCATCCGCGCCAGCAGATGGAGCAGCTTGCCCTGCACCGGGGCGACATCGATCGCGGGAAGGCCGCCGGCATGATTGGCGGCAAGCGCGGCATCGAGCGTCGGATCGTCCTCGAGCAGCTGCCCGGCGATCCACGCATCGACTTCGCCCCAGCCCGCCATCAGTCCTTCCGGACGAAGCTTTGCACCGGCCGCGTCTCGACGCTCGTTTCGAAGCCGGCGATCAGCGGACGGCCTCTGGCGATCGCCTCCCTGACCGCGGGAAGCTGGAGCGAAGCGTCGTGGCTTTCCTTCCCGTCCCAGATCTCGGTGATCCAGATGCCGTCGGGGTCCTTGACGTCCTCGGCGATCAGATAGGCGATGCAGCCGGGCATCTCCGCGGTGCCGCCGCCGAGGATCGCGATCAGCTCGGCGCGCTTCCCCGGCTGCGCCTTCATCTTGCCGACCATGCCGTAGAGTTCGGCCTCTTCCATCGTCCAACTCCTCGCCAGTGCGGGGCCGCCCATCAGCGCGAGCGCGAGGCCCGCGAGCACCGGGCGGCGCGCCGTCACGCCGCGACTGCCGTCTTTTCGGTCGAGGCGGCGTAAATCGCGTCGATCGCCTCGCCCAGCGCCGCATCGAACTCCGCGTCGCTCATCCCGTGGCGCAAATCCTCGAGCAGCGCGCGGCTGAAGCTCGCGATCATGCCGCGATTCTTCGCCAGCTCGGCGCACGCGTCGGGGCGGTTATAGCCGCCCGAAAGCGCGACGACGCGCAGCACGCGCGGATGATCGACAAGCGGATCGAAAAGGCCCGCCTGGGCCGGAATCGAGAGCTTGAGCATCACCTTGTCGTCGCCGGGCATCGCACCCAGCATCTTCAGGATCTCGTCGCGCAGGATTGCGTCGGCCTCGGCCCGCTCGGGGCTCCTGATGTTGATCTCGGGCTCGAGGATCGGCATCAGCCCGGCGGCGCTCACCTGGCGGCCGACTTCGAACTGCTGCGCGACGATCGCGGCGATGCCTTCGCGGTTGGCGAGGTTGATCACCGAGCGCTCCTTGGTGCCGAACACGCCGAGCCCCCGCGCGCGGGCGAGCAGCGCCTCTAGCCCCGGCATCGGCTTCATCAGCTGGACGCCGTTCTCCTCCGCCTCCAGCCCCTTGTCGATCTTGATGAAGGGCACCACGCCCTTGTCGATCAGCGCCTGCGGGGTGGGCTTTCCGCCGACCGTGCCGTCCATCGTCCGCTCGAACAGGATTGCGCCGATCACCTTGTCGCCGGTGAAGGCGGGCGAACTGATGATCCGGCTGCGCATTTCGTGGATCAGCCCGAACATCTCCTCGTCGCTGGACCAGGCGCCTTCCTCGATCCCATAGCCCTTGAGCGCCTTGGGCGTAGAGCCGCCGCTCTGGTCGAGCGCGGCGATGAAGCCCTTCCCGGCAGCCATCTTGGCGGTCATGTCGGCAGTATTCATGGATCCCCTCGTTCCGATGCTTGCGGGGGCTCTATCCACCCCGGCGCGCACGCGAAAGCCTGACAACGCTGGCACTTGCACAAGAAAAGGGGAGAAGCGGTTGCCCGCCCCTCCCCTCTCCGTCAGTCCCGCGGCTTGAGGCTCACGAGCTGATCGAGCACTGCATTGAGGCCCTGCTGGCCCGCATGCACGTCGATCCGGCCGATCTTCTCGGTCACGCGTTCGAGCGCCTCGAGCTCCTTCAGGCGAAGCAGAGTCGGGTTGTCCTCCATCAGCTTCGCCGTGTTGAGCAGGCTCCGCGTCGCCGCGGTCTCCTCGCGCCGGCGGATGAGGTTCGCCTGCGCGACCTTCTCCGCCTCGACGACCTTGTTGATCAGCTCGCGCATGTCGCCCGGCAGGATCACGTCCTTGACGCCGAGCTCCGTGACACGGACCCCGATGTCGCCGAGCTCGCGCCGGACATGCTCGACGATCTGCGTGTCGACCGACACGCGGTCGTTGAGCACTTCGTCGAGCGTCCGCCCGCCCACGGCCTCGCGGACCGCGAACTGGACGAGCTTGTAGACATGCGCCTGGTAGTCGGGCGTCGAGAGCGCCGCCTTCTCGACGTCCGTCACCTGGACGAACGACGTGAGCGTGACGCGCACGGACACACGGTCCCTGGTCAGGATCTCCTGCGCAGTCACCTCGAGCGGCACCGGACGGGTGTCCAGCGTGCGCGAAGTCACCTTGCGGCCGACCTGCCAATAGCCGTAGCGGCCCGGCCCCAGCGTCTCGACGAGCTCGCCGTCGAAGAACACCAGCCCCGCCTCGGCTTCCGCCACCGCGACGATCGCAATCGGCGCCGGCGTTGTCGTGCCGATCACCGACGCCTTCTCGAACGCGATCAGCTGATGCTTGTCGAGCCGCGCGGCCGCAGTCACGTCGAAGGTCTCGACGCGCACCTGGTCCATCGCGCACCAGACCTGCACTGACTCGCCCGAACGGACGACATATGCCGCGCGCTGGTCGATCCAGACCACCGAGACTTCGCCTTCCTGCGGGCGCACCGAGACGAAATTGCCCTCGGCGAGTTCGGGATGGCGCTTCTCGATGATCTCCGCCCAGGGCGAAGCGAACACGCCCGACGCGACGAAGGTCTCGACGCGCTTGCGGTTCAGCCAGTCCCAGAGCCGGTAGCGGCCCGGGGGCAGGATATCAGTGACGCGGCCATCCTCGATGAGGAGGCCGCGCTGGTTCTCAGCGATTACGAAGGTCTTCATCATCGCCCGTCCTCCTCTCTGCTCACACGCACGCAGGCCAATCCCGCGGCGGGGAGGCGCGCGTTAGTCCTGAAAAGTAACGATTGCAACGATTATTTTGCTGCGGTGCAGCATATGACCATATCTTTAAGTCGTGATATCGAATTGGGAGGCTAAATAGCGCGGGCGCAGGGAGCCCTGAGCCGCAGCGAACTGCGCGCGACTTAAGGCTCATGCTTCCGCAGGAGGACGGCGTATTTCGATATGGAAATAGGTCGGCCGGCAGAACGTTCGCCGGTGGCGCGGGCGGGCTGGCGATTGAGGCAACGCTCGGCGGCGTCTGGCCCACGCGCGGACGAGCAGGCGGGCGCCGCTCCCGGTACGAAGGCCGCGCGCCGCGTGCGCGCTGCCGGTATCCTCGCCGGCGCAGAGCCGGTCACCGGCTGCCTCGGGCTTAGCGCCACGCGCCGCGCCTCTGGCTTGAACGCCCCGCCGGCCTCCCCGATCTGGAGATGGCTTTGCAGGCCATTCGGAGCGGGATTCGAACCCGCGACACGTAGATTATCAGTCTACTGCTCTCCCACTGAGCTATCCTTAGGGACGGAGTCGAACCGTCGGGCTTGGACCTCAACCAAGTGGCTTCCCATGCCAGGGGTCCGCGTCGCCATGGAACACAGGACCGGTACGCCGGCCGCGCCCGGGGGGTCTCGCGAGCCCCGCCGAAATGGCAAAACGGACGGCGCGCCTAGCCGCGGGCGAAACGATTGTCCAGCGGATTATTGCTGCAGTGCAGCAACGCCCGGCAGCTCCTTGCCTTCCATCCATTCGAGAAAGGCGCCGCCGGCGGTGGAGACGAAGGTGAAGTCTGCTGCGACGCCGGCCTGATTGAGCGCTGCGACCGTATCTCCGCCGCCGGCGACGGACACGAGCGAGCCTTCCTTCGTCAGCGCGGCGGCGGTCCTGGCGAGGCTCACCGTCGCCGCGTCGAAGGGCGGCGTCTCGAACGCGCCGAGCGGGCCGTTCCAGACCAGCGTGCGGCAGGTCTTGAGGACGTCGGCGAGCGCTTCGGTGGCAGCGGGGCCGATATCGAGGATCATCTCGTCGGCAGCGACTTCGTGGACGTTGACCGTGCGCAGGCTCGGCGGGTTGGCGGCGAATTCCTTCGCGACGACCACGTCATAGGGCAGGTGCACGGTGCAGTTCGCCTTGTCCGCGGCGTCGAGGATTTCCTCGGCGGTGCCGGTCAGATCATGCTCGCACAGGCTCTTGCCCACATCCACGCCGCGCGCGGCGAGGAAGGTGTTGGCCATACCGCCGCCGATGATGAGGTGATCGACCTTCGCCACCAGATGCTTGAGCACGTCGAGCTTGGTCGAGACCTTGGCGCCACCGACCACCGCGGCGACGGGATGCTCGGGATTGCCGAGCGCCTTGTCGAGCGCGTCGAGCTCGGCCTCCATCTGGCGGCCGGCAAAGGCGGGAAGCCTGTGCGCCAGCCCCTCGGTCGAGGCGTGGGCGCGGTGCGCGGCGGAGAAGGCGTCGTTGACGTAGAGGTCGCCGAGCGCAGCGAGGCGGTCGATCGTCCCGGACGCGTTCTTCTCCTCGCCCGGATCGAAGCGCGTATTCTCGAGGATGCCGACTTCGCCCTCGCCCATCTTGGCGATGACATCGGCCGCCTGCTGATCGTCGATGAAGCGCACCGGGCGGCCGAGCACCTGCTCGAAAGGCCTGGTGACGAGCGCGAGGCTCATCTCCGGGTTACGCGTGCCCTTGGGACGGCCGAAATGCGCGAGGACAATGACCTTGGCGCTCTTGTCGGCCAGCTCGGCGACGGTCTGCACCGCGGCGCGCAGGCGGGTGTCGTCGGTCACCGCCCCATCGGCCATTGGCACGTTGAGGTCCTCGCGGACCAGGACGCGCTTGCCGGCAATGTCGCTTATGTCGTCGAGAGTCTTGAAGGGGCGGGTCATGTCGAACTCCCGTCGATAAGCTCCCCTCCCGCTTGCGGGAGGGGCTGGAGGGCCTGTCTAACTCGGCAAGAAGAAGTGCCCTCCCCTAACCCCTCCGCCAAAGCGGGAGGGGAATTCAGAAAGGCTCAGCCCAGCTTCGCCATCGCGCAGGCTGTATCGACCATGCGGTTCGAGAAGCCCCATTCGTTGTCGTACCAGCTCACGACGCGGACGAGCTTGCCGTCGAGCACCGCGGTTTCGAGGCTGTCGACGGTCGAGGAGGCTGGCGTGTGGACGATGTCGGCCGAGACGATCGGGTCCTCGGTGTAATAGAGCACGCCCTTGAGCGGGCCCTCTTCCGATGCCTTTTTCAGGATCGCGTTGACTTCATCACGCGTGGTGTCGCGACCGGGCTGGAAGGTCAGGTCGATCAGGCTGCCGTCGGGCACCGGCACGCGGATCGCCGAGCCGTCGAGCTTGCCCTTGAGTTCAGGCAGCACCTCGCCCACCGCGCGGGCGGCGCCGGTGGTGGTCGGGATCATGCTCATCGCGGCGGCACGGGCGCGGCGCAGGTCCGGGTGGATCTGGTCAAGGATTTTCTGGTCGTTGGTGTAGGCGTGCACCGTGGTCATCAGCCCGCGCTCGATACCGACGCTGTCGTTGAGCACCTTGGCGACCGGCGCGAGGCAATTGGTGGTGCACGACGCGTTCGAGACGATCGTGTGCCCGGCCTCGAGCTTGTCGTGGTTGACGCCGTAGACGACGGTCAGGTCGACATTCTTGCCCGGCGCCGAGATCAGCACCTTCTTGGCGCCCGCGTCGATATGCTTCTGGGCCGAGGCGCGATCGGTGAAGAAGCCGGTGCATTCCAGCACCAGCTCGACGCCATTGGCGGCGTGCGGCAGGTTGGCCGGGTCCTTCTCGGCAGTGACCTTCACGCGCTTGCCGTCGATGATCAGGTCGTTGCCGTCGGCCGAGACGGTGCCCGGATATTTGCCGTGGACACTGTCGCGGCTGAACAGCCAGGCGTTCGACTTGGCGTCGGCGAGATCGTTGATCGTCACCAGCTCGAGCCCGCAATCGGGGCGCTCGAGGATCGCGCGCGCGACGAGCCGACCGATGCGTCCGAACCCGTTGATCGCAACCTTCGTCATGCCTTGTCTCCGTTCAGCTTTTCCACGATCCGCGGCGCGATGGCTCCCGCGGTGAGCCCGAAATGCTCGTAGAGCCTCAGATAGGGTCCCGAAGCGCCAAATCTATCCACGCCGAAGTTTAGGCCGTCCAGGCCCGTATATCGCTGCCAGCCAAGCGTCACGCCCGCCTCGATCGAGACCTTGAGCGCGTCGGCAGGGAGCAGATCGGCGCGGTAGCCGGAATCCTGCGCATCGAAGCGCGACCAGCACGGCATCGACACGACATCCGCGCCGATCCCCTCGGCTTCGAGCGCGTCGCGCACCGCGACGGCGATCTCGACTTCCGATCCGGTGGCGAGCAGCACGACCTTGCGCGCCGCATCGGCGGCCTTGAGCCGATATGCGCCCTTCGCCGCGCCGCCGGTGCTGAGCGGCGCGAGATTCTGGCGCGAGAGCGCGAGCAGCGACGGCCCGTCCTTGCGCGCGATCGCGGCGCCCCACGCCTCGGCGGTCTCGACTGCGTCGCACGGGCGCCAGACCTCGAGGTTCGGGATCATGCGCAGCGACATGACGTGCTCGACCGGCTGGTGGGTCGGGCCGTCCTCGCCGAGCCCGATCGAATCGTGCGTCATCACAAACGCGACGCGTGCCTGCTGAAGCGCCGAGAGGCGGATGCCTGCGCGCATATAGTCGCTGAAGACGAGGAAGGTGCCGCCATAGGGCAGCACGCCGCCGTGCAGCGCCATCCCGTTCATCGCCGCCGCCATGCCGAACTCGCGGATGCCGTAGCGGACGTAGCGCCCGGCATAATTGTCGGCGGTGAGGTCGGTCAGCCCCTTGGTCAGCGTGTTGTTCGACGGAGTCAGGTCCGCCGAACCGCCGATCGTCTCGAGCACCGCGGCGTTGATCGCGTCCAGCGCGAGCTGGCTCGCGACGCGGGTCGCGATCTTCTTCGGCTCGGCGATCAGCCCCTGGATATGCGCGTCGAGCGAGAAGCCCTCCGGCAGCTCGCCCGACATCCGCCGGGCAAATTCTGCTGCATTCGAATCGCTTGCAAGCCGCTGCTTCCAAGTGATGTGAGCCCCGGCGCGCGCCTTGCCGGCCGCCAGCCAGGTCTCGCGGATATCGCCCGGCACTTCGAACGGCGGATGGTTCCACCCGAGCTCGACCCGCGCCGCCGCGACTTCGTCCGCCCCCAGCGCCGCGCCGTGCACCTTCGAGGTGCCCTGGAAATTGGGCGCGCCTTTGCCGATGATCGTGTGGCAGCGAACCAGCGAGGGCCGGTTCTCCGCCAGCGCCGCGTCGAACGCAGCGCGGATGCTCGCCGGATCGTGCCCGTCGCACTCTACGACATGCCAGCCCGTTGCGGCATAGCGCGCCGGAATGTCCTCGCTGGTCGAAAGCGTGGTAGGGCCGTCGATCGTGATCTTGTTGTCGTCCCACAGCACGATCAGCCGGCCGAGGTTGAGATGCCCGGCGATGCCGATCGCCTCGTGGTTGATGCCCTCCATCAGGCACCCGTCGCCCGCCACCACCCAGGTGCGGTGATCGACCAGGCCGTCGCCGAACGCGCTGTTCAGGTGCCGCTCGGCGATCGCCATCCCAACCGCCATCGCCAGCCCCTGCCCCAGCGGCCCGGTGGTGCATTCGACGCCCGGCAGCTCGAAATTCTCGGGATGCCCGGCGCAAGGGCTCCCGACCTGTCGGAAGGTCTTGATGTCCTCGATTGTCGGGCGCGCATAGCCGGTCAGATTGAGCAGCGCGTAGAGCAGCATCGAGCCGTGCCCCGCGGAGAGCACGAAACGGTCGCGATCGGGCCAGGCCGGATCGGCGGGGTCGTAGTTCAGATATTCCTGGAACAGCACCGTCGCGACATCGGCCATCCCCATCGGCATGCCGGGATGGCCCGAATTCGCGGCCTCCACTGCATCCATCGCCAGCGCACGGATGGCATTGGCGCAATCGGTGAAGGATGCGGTCACGTTCGGCTCCCCTTGGTGGCGACGCGCCCGCCTTTGGGACCCACGCGCGGCTGCGTCAACCGGCTGCCCGAAATGCGGGACGAACAGGGGTTGCCGCGCTCCCGGCGCGCGCTTAATCGCTTGGTTATGGCAGCCGAACCCGCCGACCGCATCGAGCAGGCCCTCGCCCGGATCGAAAAGGCGGCCGCCGCGCGCGCCTATGCGATCGAGCGGCTCGCCCAGCGACACGCCGTGCTGCGCGAGCGCATCCAGGACGCGGTCGAATCGCTCGACCAGCTGATCGGGCGCGAGCAAGGGAGCGCCGACTGATGGCCGAGATCGCGCTCACGCTCGCCGGCCGCAGCTACACCATCGCCACGCGCGACGGCGAGGAGCCGCATCTGCGTCGGCTCGAAGCGCTGCTTCAGCCGCACGCCGAGACCGCCCAGCGCGCCTCGGGCGGACTCAATTCGGAGCGAACGCTCTTCTATCTGGCGCTGATCCTCGCCGACCTGCTCGACGAGGCGCAACGCAATCCGCCCGAGGGCGTCTCGCCGGTTCTGCTCGAGCGGATCGCCGATCGCCTCGAAGCCGTCGCGGCAGCCCTTGAGGAAGACGCCGCGAGCGCCTAGATACCTCGGTGGCGGGCACTGCCCGGTACGAGCCTTTGCAATTATCCCTGAGGCTATTCATCATCCATGGGAGCTGTCCCTGTGCAGATCCTGGTCTGTCGCACATGGTTCCCACCTGACGTAACGGGCGTCAGAGGATATTCTGGCAAACGGCCATGGCGGTCCCGCCACCCCGCCCCCCTGCGGCCCCGCGCGGCCGCATGAACCCCGACAAGCTCGCCCTTCGCGCGCAATTGCGCGCCGCCCGCGACGCCTTCGCCGCCGAAGGCAGCAGCGCGATCGTCGCGCCCGCTGCGTTTGTCGACCGGCTTGCGCCCGGCATGGTCGTCGCAACCTATTATCCGATCGGCAGCGAGGCCGATCCTACCCAGCTCGCCGCGGCGGCGGCTGAATGCGGATGCACGCTTGCGTTGCCCTTCGTCGTGGATCGCGCCGCGCCGATCCGGTTCCTCGCATGGGATTTGGGCGAGCCGCTCGGCATCGGTCCTTTCGGCCTGCGCCAGCCCGAGCCCGGCGGCCCCGAAGTCGCCCCCGACGTGATCCTCACGCCGCTGGTGGGTTTCGATGCGCGGTTCAACCGGCTCGGTCAGGGGGCGGCGCATTACGACCGCGCCTTCGCACGCTATCCCGAGGCTTGGCGCGTCGGCGTCGCCTGGTCGGTGCAGCAAGTGCCCGCGGTGCCCGCTGACATCTGGGACGAACCGCTCCACGCCGTGATCACCGAGGAAGGGATGCTGTGGCACAATCCGTAGAGCCGAGCTGGCGCAAGCCCGTCGGCGCGCTCGGCATCGTTGTGTGGATCCTTGCCTGGGTGGTGCTGGTCGCGACCTTCTCGCGCTGGATCGGCACGCTGCCGGTCCTCGCGCAGCTGCCGATCTATGTGGTGACGGGGATCGTCTGGATCGCGCCGCTCAGGCCGGTGCTGATCTGGATGGAGACCGGCCGCTGGCGCGCCTGAGCCCCCGCGTCGAAGGGATTGCAATGTAGGATTTCGCCTGCTTGGCTGCGCTGGCGGCACTGCCGCCGCTCTTTGAATCCGTCAGTCGGAAAAAAGCCCATGGCCAGTGCGAACATTGGGAGCATTCGCGGCAGGCGCCGCAATCCGAGCCGCAATCCGAGCTGTGCCGGATCGGCGACCATCCCCCGGAAATGCAAGGGGATGGCGCGAGTGACGGGGCTCGAACCCGCGACCTCCGGCGTGACAGGCCGGCGCTCTAACCAACTGAGCTACACCCGCTTGCTCCAAGCGAGGAGGCGGCCACTAGCCGCCGGATTCGGGGGTGTCAACCGGATTGGTCGCGACTGTTCCGCCGCCGCGGCCGGCTATCCACAGGATCGTTGACCAAGGTGCCGTGCTCGAACAGGAAGCCGGCGATATCGGGCTTGCCCGCGGCGTTCATCACGGTCTGGATGATGATCAGCAGCGGCACGGCGAGCAGCGCGCCGGTGGTGCCCCATACCCAGCCCCAGAAGCTCAGCGAGATGAGGATCAGGATCGGCGAGATCGTCAGCCGATGCCCGACGATTAGCGGGGTGACGACGTTCGCCTCGATCAGATGGGCGCCGATCATGATCGCGGCCGGGACGAGCGCCCAGCCGAGCTCGGGGAAGGTCATCAGCCCGCCCATCGCAAGCATCAGCGCGGCCAGCACCGGCCCGAAATAGGGGATGTAGTTGAGAAGCGCGACGATGCCGCCCCACATCAGCGGCGTCGGCATGCCGAGCAATGTCAGCGCCCCGGCGACGATCAGCCCCAGCGTCAGGTTGATGAGCGTGATCGTGCCGAGATAGGCCGAAGTGTCGTCGACCACGTCCTGGATCACCCGCGCGGTCGCCATCGCGCCGCCGAAGCTCGCCCGGCTCGTGATCGCGTTGCGCCGCAGCCGCGTCCAGCCCGATAGGAAGAAATAGATCACGAGGATGACGAAGAACATCTCGATCAGCGCCGAGGGCGCCGAGGTCGCGAACAGGTCGAGCAGCGAGCGCGGCGGCTGCGCGGCCATCACCGCGGGCTGCTTCATCGGCTCGGCGGCGAAATTGAGCAGCGTCTTGTTCACGAACTGATCGAGATTGGCATAGAATTCGATCAGCGGCTTCAGGTTCGCCTGGATCTGCGGGATCTTGGCGGGCAGGTCGCGGATCCACTGCGTCGCCGGCACGACGATCGAGGCAAGCGCGATGTTCGCCGCGATCAGGAACAGCAGCACGCAGATCAATGCGGCGATGGGGGCGGGAAGCCGGCGGCGCTCGAGCCATTCGAGCAATGGGACCAGCGCGATCGCGATCACCAGCGCCGTCGTCGTCGGCAGGAAGAAGGCCGCGCCTGCCTGAAGCGCGAAGGGCAGCGCAAGCAGCAGCCCGATGCCCGCCATTAGCGCGAGCGAGGCCATCAGCCGATCGCGCTTCTGGCCGTCGCCAAGGCTCTCCTGCGTCGAAGGCCCGAGCAAGGGCGTGCGCGGCGCGGACTGGGGAATCCCGCCCTCGCCTACAGGCTCGCCGCCGATCGTGCCGCTCTTCTCGCTCACTGCCCTACCCTCGCTGATCGTTACCCTAGCGGCTCGCTCGGGCTTCGGCTAGCGTGGCGGCGATGGGCGAGACGCTGCTTGTCATCGACGAAGGGACGACCTCGACGCGCGCGATGCTCTTCGCGCCATCGGGCAAGTGTCTCGGCAGCCATTCGGCCGAGCTCAAGCAGCATTATCCCGGCCCCGGGCTCGTAGAGCACGACGCCAACGAGATCTGGAAGCGCAGCCTCGAATGCGCAACCGCGATGGTCAACGCCGCGGGCGGGGCTGACCAGATTGCCGCAATCGGGATCACCAACCAGCGCGAGACGATCGTCTTCTGGGACAAGACCACCGGCGAGCCGCTCGCGCCCGCGATCGTCTGGCAGGACCGGCGCAGCGCCTCACTCTGTCGCGAACTGCGCGAACGCGGCGAGGAGACGGGCGTTCAGGCGCGCACCGGGCTGCTGCTCGATCCCTATTTCTCGGGCACCAAGATCGCCTGGGCGATGGAGCATTGGCCGCAGGTCAAGACTGCGGGAGACCGGCTGGCGATCGGCACGATCGAGAGCTGGCTGGTCTGGAAGCTCACCGGCGGGCTCCATGTCACCGACGCCACCAACGCCTCGCGCACCTTGCTGATGGGGCTCGGCTCGGGCGCGTGGAGCGACGGGCTGCTCGCCTTATTCGATTGCCCGCGCGACGCGCTGCCGGAGATCGTCGATTGCGCGGGGCGCTTCGGGACCACGAAGCTGTTCGGCGGCGAGATCCCGATCTGCGGCCTCGCGGGCGACCAGCAGGCCGCGACGATCGGTCAGGCCTGCCTCGCGCGCGGCGAGACCAAGGCGACCTACGGCACCGGCGCCTTCGTGCTCACCAATGCGGGGACCGCCCCGCCCTCGTCGAAGAACCGCCTGCTTGCGACCGTGCTGTGGCAGCTGGCCGGGCGGCGGACCTATGCAATCGAGGGATCGGTGTTCGTCGCCGGCAGCCTGATCCAGTGGCTGCGCGACGCAGTCCGCCTGATCGACGCCGCGCCCGAGACCGAGGAGATCGCTCGCTCGGTGCAGGACAATGGCGGCGTCTATCTCGTCCCCGCGCTCAGCGGTCTCGGAGCGCCGTGGTGGGAGCCCGATGCGCGCGCCGCGATCACCGGTCTGAGCTTCTCGGCTACCCGCGCGCATATCGTCCGCGCCGCGCTGGAAGCGATGGCGCACCAGAGTCACGATCTCAAGACCGCCTTCGCCGCCGACGGCGCGGACTGGGCGCGGCTGCGCGTCGACGGCGGCATGGCGACGAACGACTGGATCGCGCAGGATCTCGCCGATATGCTCGACATTCCGGTGGACCGTCCGGATTTCGCCGAGACGACTGCGCTGGGTGCCGCGATGCTGGCCGGTATCGGGTGCGGAATATTCGGCGGGCTGGAGGAAGCCGCGGCGATGCGAGGGGCCGGAGCGGTGTTCGAGCCCAAGCTGCCGGGACTCGACCGCGAAGCGCGTCTCGCCGGATGGCGGCAAGCTGTGAAATCGGTTCTGGATCATCAAGGGGAGGATCGGAGATGAGCCTGTTGTTCGCACTCCTGGCTGCAAGCGTCACGCCTGGCTGCGTGCCCGCGAAGGAACCCGCGGAGACGCGTGAGGAAGTCGTGGATTCGTTCATGGCGGCAATGAACCGCCACGACACCGCGACGCTCGGCAAATATATCAAACCCGGCGCGAAGATCGTGATGGGCGACGATTCGGTGGATCTCGCCATGATGATGAGCGCACTCAATCCCAACACGACGCTGACCGTGCTCGACAAGAAGTTCAACCAGGACAAGACGATCGTGGTGCACTACCGCACCAGCCCCGATAACGAGGAAGTCAGCCTGAGCTTCGCACAGGACGGCGGCTGCGTAGCGGGCGTGACGCAGGTGTGAGCGCGTAGCGGCTAGCGCGCCGCCCAATAATCGAATGCTTCCGCCTGCAGCCGTGCGACCAATTGCGCGGCAGCCGGCCCTGTCCATTCGCCGGTATAGCCATAGGTCTTTGCCGCCCCGACCCACCAGCCCTGCCCGGGCAGGCGATCGCTTTCGCGGACTACCAGCACCGCCAGTCCGGGCTCGCCCGCGGCACCAGCGGCCGCATCGATCGCATCGAGTGTCCGGCAATAGGCCCGCATCTTGGGCCGGCTGAAGCGCAAGCCGAGCCCCGCCAGTGCCTCCGAATAGCTGACCGCCCGCCGTTCGCGCGCGGCTTCGATCAGCATCGCCCGCACGCGCGGCACGTCGGCGATCGCACCGGGACCAGCATCGTCGGGCACCAGCCCTTCGGCGACCAGCCATTGATCGAGCGTATCGCCGAAGCCGGGCGAGCGCCTGCTCACTCGGCGATACGCGCCGATAGCATCACCGCGTCAGCTTCTTGTACGCCAGCCGCGTAGGACGATCCGCCGCATCGCCCAGGCGACGCCGCTTGTCTTCTTCATACGCTTCGAAGTTGCCTTCGAACCATTCGACATGGCTGTCGCCTTCGAACGCCAGGATGTGCGTGGCGAGGCGATCGAGGAAGAAGCGGTCGTGGCTGATCACCACGGCGCAGCCCGCGAAATTCTCGATCGCTTCCTCGAGCGCGCCCAAGGTCTCGACATCGAGGTCGTTGGTCGGCTCGTCGAGCAGCAGCACGTTGCCGCCGCGCTTGAGCATCTTGGCGATGTTCACGCGATTGCGCTCGCCGCCCGAGAGCTTGCCGACATTCTTCTGCTGGTCGGCGCCCTTGAAGTTGAACGCGCCGACATACGCGCGAGTCGACTGATCGTGACCGTTGATCTTCATGTAATCGAGCCCGTCCGAGATTTCCTCCCAGACGTTCTTCGAATTATCGAGATGATCGCGGCTTTGATCGACATAGCCGAGGCGCACCGTCGAGCCCATTTCGATCGTGCCGCTGTCGGGCGTCTCCTGTCCGGTGATGAGCTTGAACAGAGTGGACTTTCCCGCGCCGTTGGGCCCGATCACCCCGACGATGCCGCCGGCGGGAAGCGTGAACGACAGGTCCTCGAACAGCAATTTGTCGCCGTAAGCCTTCGAGATGTTCTCGACCTCAATTACCTTGCCGCCGAGGCGCTCGGGCACCTGGATGACGATCTGCGCCTTGCCCGGCGTGCGGTTCTCCTGCGCGGCAACGAGCTGCTCGAACTTCGCGATACGCGCTTTGGACTTGGTCTGGCGGCCCTTGGCGCCCTGCCGGATCCATTCGAGCTCGTCCTTGATCGCCTTCTGGCGTCCCGATTCCTCGCGCTCCTCCTGCTCGAGGCGCTTGGCCTTCTTCTCGAGATAGGTCGAGTAATTGCCCTCATAGGGGAAATACTTGCCGCGATCGATTTCCAGGATCCACCCGACGACATTGTCCAGGAAATAGCGGTCGTGGGTGATCATCAACACCGCGCCCGGATATTCCTTGAGATGATTCTCCAGCCACTGGACGCTCTCGGCGTCGAGATGGTTGGTCGGCTCGTCGAGCAGCAGGATTGATGGCTTCTGGATGAGCAGCCGGGTGAGCGCGATGCGGCGCTTCTCACCGCCCGAAAGATTGTCGACCGGCCAGTCGCCCGGCGGGCAGCGCAGGGCTTCCATCGCGACTTCGAGTTGGTTGTCGAGCGTCCAGCCATCGACGGCGTCGATCTTGGCCTGAAGCTCGCCCATTTCCTCCATCAGCGCGTCGAAGTCAGTATCGTCCTTCGGATCGCCCATCTCGGCCGAGATCGCGTTGAAGCGCTCTACGAGGTCGGCGGTCTCGCGCGCGCCGTCCTTGACGTTCTCGAGCACGGTCTTGCTCGCGTCGAGCTGGGGCTCCTGCTCGAGATAGCCGACGGTGATGTTCTCGCCCGGCCACGCCTCGCCCGAGAAATCCTGGTCGACACCCGCCATGATCTTCATCAGCGTCGACTTGCCGGCGCCGTTGGGGCCGACGATGCCGATCTTGGCGCCCTGGTAGAATTGCAGGTTGATGTTGCTCAGCACCGGCTTGGGCGCGCCGGGGAAGGTCTTGGTCATGTCCTTCATGACGAAGGCGTATTGGGCGGCCACGTGAGGGGTCTCCGTTCGAAAATTCGGGGTGCGGGAATTCGGGAGCGCATGTAGCGACGGCCCGCGCGATTGGCAACGCGAGAGCTCGCGCGGAAACACGCCGGAAACCGCTGCCGGATTGCCGAATGTTTCGGGGCTGGCTAGCACCTGTAGATGACCAAGCGCCTCCTGCTCGCGGCCGCTGCCGCGCTCGCCCTTCCCCTCCCCGCCCTCGCCCAGGCCGATGTCGCAACGCTGCGCGACGATGCGCTCCATAACGACACGCTCGCCTGGGACATCGTCGAGGGGCTGACCACCGAAGTCGGCCCGCGCCTCGCGGCGACCGAGGCGGAGGCCCGCGCACGCGCTTGGGCAGTCAAGAAGCTGACCGCGCTCGGCTTCCAGAACGTCCATATCGAGACCTACCGGATGCCGCTGTGGGAGCGCGGGATCGAGACCGTCGAGGTGCTCGGCCCCTCGGCGCAGAAGCTGGCGATCGCGGCACTCGGCAATTCGGGATCGACCGGTCCCAAGCCGATCGAGGCCGAAGTCGCCTATTTCCCGAGCATGGCCGAGCTGCAGGCGGCGCCGGCAGGGAGCCTGACCGGCAAGATCGCCTTCATCAGCCACGCGATGACTCCCACGCAGGACGGATCGCAATACGGCTCCTATGGCGCCGCGCGCCGCTCGGGGCCCGCGCTCGCAGCGAGCAAGGGCGCGGTCGCGGTGCTGATCCGCTCGATCGGCACCGACTATCACCGCAACCCGCACACCGGCGTGACCAACTGGCCCAAGGACGTGAAGCCGATCGGCGCGGCGGCGCTGTCGCTTCCCGACGCCGAACAGCTCGAGCGGCTATTGAAGCGCGGCCCGGTGAAGCTGCGCGTCCAGATCACCGCCGGGATTCATGGCGAGGCCGAATCGGGCAACGTAGTGGCGGAGCTGCCCGGCACCGATCCCTCGGCAGGCATCGTGCTCGTCGGCGGGCACCTTGACAGCTGGGACCAGGGCACCGGAGCAATCGACGACGGCGCGGGCGTGGCGATCGCCGCCGCCGCGGCCAAGCGCGTCTATGACGCCGGCAAGACCCGCAGGACGATCCGCGTCGTCTGGTTTGGAGCGGAGGAGCCGGGGGGATTCGGGGGCGAAGCCTACGCCAAAGCGCATGTTGGCGAGCGGCACGTGTTCGCCGCCGAATCGGATTTCGGCGCGGACCGCGTGTGGCGCTTCGAATCGAGCTATGCCGAGGTCAACAAGCCGATGGTCGACCGGGTCGCGGCGGCGCTTGCCCCAATCGGCGTCTCGCGCGGACGCGGCGTTGCGGGTGGCGGCACCGATGTAGGCCCGACGCTGCGCACCGGCGTAGGCGGGATCGACCTCGATCAATCGGGCCTGCGCTATTTCGACTATCACCACACGCCCGACGACACGCTCGACAAGATCGATCCCGAGCAGTTGCGGCAAAATGTGGCGGCGTGGACCGCAGTGCTGGCGATCGTCGCCAACGCGCCTGAGGATATCGCCCCGGTGCCGCCGCACGGCGAGTGACGGGAACCAAGCGAGGTCTTGCGATTTGATGGCAGCCGCCGGGCAACAATTGGGCAAAAAAATGGCTCAATTTTTGCGCTGCGGTGAATTTGCGATTGACGCAAACGCAACGAACGTTATTTCAGCGGCTTCGCGACGGCAATCGGGTCGGCTGCGAAACGTTACAGTTCCTACAGGAGCACCAAGATGAAGAAGATCCTCATTGTTGCTGCTACCGCCGGCCTGATGTCGCTCGCGGCCTGCAATTCGGGCACCACCAACACCACGGCGGCGAACATGGCCGACGATCAGGCTGCCAATGCCGCGATGTACGAGGCGGGCGCCGACAATGCGACGAACGACGCCGCCGAGGCGACGCTCGAGAACGCTGCCGATGCCGCGGACAACGCGCACGACCAGCTCGAGGCGAACGCGCACTGATCTCGCGCCGGCATCCGGCCGCATCGGCCGGAGCTGAGAGATAGGAAGGGCGCTCCCGCAAGGGGGCGCCCTTTTCCGTTGGGGCGCGGCGCGCCCGCGCTTATGCTGGCCGGCGCAACGAAGGGGGCAAGATGGGCGCTGTCGCGATCGAATATGCGAAGGGACCCGCGCGCGCGACGCGCTGGTGGGGACATCTCTACCTCCAGGTGCTGGTCGCCATCGCGTTGGGCGTGCTGGTCGGCGCGGTCTGGCCCCAGTCCGGCGCGTCGCTGCAATGGATCGCCGACGCTTTCATCAAGCTCGTCAAGATGATCATCGCGCCGGTGATCTTCCTCACGCTCGTCACCGGCATCGCGAGCGCGCAGGGGATGGGAACGCTCGGCCGCGTCGCGGTGAAGGCGCTTGCCTATTTCCTGTTCTTCTCGACGCTGGCGCTGGTCGTCGGGCTGGTGGTCGGACACATCGTCCAGCCGGGCGCGGGGATGCACGTCGATCCCGCCGCGCTCGACCAGAACGCCGTGCTCAAGTTCGAGCAGCAGGCGCACGAGACGAGCGTGCAGGGCTTCCTGCTCGCTATAATCCCGACCACATTGCTCTCGGCGCTCACCGATGGATCGATCCTCCAGGTGCTGTTCGTGGCGATACTGTTCGGCGTTGCGCTCGCGCTGTCAGGCGAGTCTGCGCGCCCGGTGATCGAGTTGCTCGATCGGCTGGGCGCAGTCGTGTTCCGCGTCGTCGCGATCGTCATGCGCGCGGCGCCGATCGGCGCGTTCGGGGCGATGGCGGCGACGATCGGCAAGCATGGCGTCGGCTCGCTGGTCAATCTCGGGGCGCTGGTCGCGACCTTTTATCTCACCTCGCTGATCTTCGTGCTCGTCGTGCTCGGCCTCGTCGCGCGGCTCGCCGGCTTCTCGATCCTCAAGCTGATCCGTTACCTGAAAGCCGAGCTGCTGCTGGTGCTCGGCACTTCCTCGTCCGAGGCCGCGCTGCCGGCGCTGATCGACAAGATGGAGCGCGCGGGCTGCCACAAGGAAGTCGTCGGGCTTGTCGTTCCCGCGGGCTATTCGTTCAACCTCGACGGCACCAACATCTACATGACGCTCGCGGCGCTGTTCATCGCGCAGGCGACGGGCACGCATCTTTCGCTCGGCGAGCAGTTGTTGCTGCTCGGCGTCGCGATGCTGACTTCCAAAGGTGCAGCAGGCGTAACCGGCGCGGGCTTCGCGACGCTGGCCGCGACGCTCATGGTGGTACCCTCGCTCCCCGTCGCCGGGATGGCGCTGATCCTCGGCGTCGACCGCTTCATGAGCGAGTGCCGCAGCCTCACCAACTTCATCGGTAACGCCGTCGCCACCGTGGTGGTCGCACGCTGGGAGAGCGCGCTCGATCGCGACGCGCTGGCGCGGGCGCTGGGCGCCGCGCCCGATCGGGTCCCGCGCGCCTCGCCGCGGAAACCGATCCGGACTGACCCTTGACCCCGCACGCCGGGCGATACCATTCTTACGCTCGCAAAGGGGACGAATGAGAAACGAGAAAAGGGTCGCGAGAAGCCGCCTGTGGCCATTGGCCGCAAGCCTGCTTCTCCTGTGCGGCCAGACCGCGCCAGCCAGCCATCCGGTACGTCAGCTTGCCGTCGCGACCGCAGCGCAGGACGCGCGTTTCGCCGCCGCTTTCGCCGAGGTCGACAATTGGGTCGCGCAAAAGGCGTTTCCCGGCGCGGTGCTCGCGGTTGGGCAGCATGGCAAGCTGCTCGCGCTCAAGGCGTTCGGCCGGCTCGACGTGTCGCCCGAAGCGCCGCCGATGCGCGCGGACACGATCTTCGACCTCGCCTCGCTCACCAAGGTCATCGGCACGACCACCGCAGCCGCGATCCTCTACGATCGACACAAGCTCGACCTCGACGCGCCGGTGATGCGCTATCTGCCCGAGTTCGCGGGAACGCCGGGGCACGACGCAATCACTGTTCGCCATCTGCTCACCCACAGCTCGGGCCTGACTCCGTCGGGGCTGCTCTGGCAGCATGCGACCGATCGGGCGGGCATCCTCAAGCAGGTCTACGCCACGCCCGTCACCGAAGCGCCGGGCACTGCCTATCATTATCGCGACGAGAACATGATCCTGATGGGCGAGATCGTCCGTCGGATCTCGGGCCAGCCGCTCGATCGGTTCCTCCAGAAGCACGCCTTCGGCCCGCTGGGCATGAAGGACACCGGCTTCAACCCGCCCAAATCGCGGCTCGCGCGGATCGCGCCTACCGAGCAGGACGACTGGCTGCGCCATACGCTGGTGCACGGCGTCGTCCATGACGAGAACGCGTTTCTGATGGGCGGCGTGTCGGGGCATGCCGGGCTGTTCTCCACCGCACGCGACCTCGCAACGCTCGCGCAGCTCTGGCTCAACAAGGGCATTTATCGCGGCAAGCGGCTGCTCCGCGCGGACACGGTGAAGCTCTTCGAGACGCCGCAGGGGATACCGCCGGGCAGCGCCCGCGCGCTTGGCTGGGACATGCCAACGCCCGGCGGCCTCGCCGGTCCCCTCGCCTCGCCGCATGCGCTGATCCATACCGGCTTCACCGGGACGATGATCTATATCGATCCGGACCGCGACGCCTTCATCGTCCTGCTCACCAACCGCGTGAACCCGACGCGCGAGAACCAGCTGATCGGCAAGGCGCGCCCGGCGATCCATACCGCGGTGCTGAAGGCGCTCGACGCCAGACCATGATCAAACGGCTGCTCCTGCTGCTCGCGTTGCTCGCGGCGTTCCCCGCGGCCGCGCAGGTCCGCACCGGGATCGACGTGCTGCAGGACCGGCATTTCGCTCCGCTGCGTGAAATGGTGACGCGGCACGGGGGGAAGCTGCGCCTCGCCATCCTCGCCAACCCGATCAGCGTCGATTCGGCAGGTCGCCGGACGATCGACGTGCTTCGGCGGGCCGCGGTGCCGGGGCTGGAGGTGGTCAAGCTGTTCAGCGGCGAGCACGGAATCAACGCCGCAACCGACGACACCGATATCGACGACAGGATGGACGCCGCGAGCGGGCTGCCGATCGTCGGCCTTTATGGCCGTACCGAAGCCGAACGGCACCCGAGCACCGCGCAGCTCGCGGGCATCGATGCAGTGGTGATCGATCTGCAGGATGTCGGCGTGCGCTACTGGACCTTCCAGACGCTCACCAAATATTTTCTCCAGGCCGCCGCGGCGAACAAGGTCGAGCTGATCGTGCTCGACCGGCCCAACCCGCTGGGCGGGCTTGCGGTGCAAGGGCCCGTCTCGACCCCCGGGCTGGCAGACTACACCACGCCGCATTCGGAGCCGATGCGCCCGGGCATGACGCTCGGCGAACTCGCGACGATGTTCAATGCCGAAGACCGGATCGGCGCGAAGCTCACCGTGATCCGGATGACGGGCTGGAAACGCAGCGACTGGTACGACGACACCGGGCTGCTCTGGATCAATCCCTCGCCCAATCTGCGCAGCCTGTCTCAAGCCACCGCCTATGCCGGCACTGCGCTGCTTGAGGGGACCAACGTCAACATCAAGGGGCCGGGAGAGGCCCCGTTCCTGCGCTTCGGCGCCCCGTGGATCAAGGGCACCGAGCTTGCCGCCTATCTCAATGCGCGCCGGATCCCCGGCGTCAGCTTCCTCGCGGTCGCCTATGTGCCCGCGAACGACAGGCTGTATCCCTTCGCCGGCCAGCGCGTCGAAGGCGTGGAAGTCATCATCCACGACCGTAACCGGCTCGATGCTCCAACGCTCGGCGTGGAGGCGGTCGCGGCGCTGTGGAAACTCTATGGCGCCATTTTCCAGATCGAGCGTGTCGACCGGCTGCTCCGCAACCGGCTCGTGCTCGACCAGATCAAGGCCGGCATGGATCCGCGCCGCATCGCGGCGGGCTGGCAGCCCGCGCTGAACCGCTTCAAGGTGCGCCGCGCGCGCTATCTGCTTTACTGAGGTTCCCATGTTCCTGCCGTTCAGCATCAC
>JAEWCK010000295.1 GCA_023390675.1 Pseudomonadota bacterium | reverse complement strand
CACCAGCGCCGGCCGGTTGGCGAGCGCGCGGGCGACCGCGACGCGCTGCTGCTCGCCGCCCGAGAGCTGGCTCGGCCGGTGCGTCAGCCGGTGCGCGAGGCCCAACGCGGTCAGCAGCTGCTCGGCGCGTTTGTCCGCATCCACCCGGATCGCGCCGTGGATCAGCTGAGGCAGCACGACATTTTCGAGCGCGTTGAAGTCGGGCAGCAGGTGATGGAACTGGTAGACGAAGCCGAGGCTGTCGCGGCGGACCTCGGTGCGCCCGCCTGCCGGAAGTTGCGATGCTTCCTTGCCCGCGATCCGGATCGATCCCTCGAATCCGCCCTCGAGCAGGCCCACCGCCTGAAGCAGGGTCGACTTGCCCGAGCCGGAGGGGCCGAGCAGCGCGACGATCTCGCCCGGCTGGATTTCGAGATCGACGCCGCGCAGGACTTCGATCGTCTCGCCGCCCTGGCTGAAGCTGCGCGTCAGCCCGCGCGTTTGAAGCACCGGCCCAGCGCCGTTCACGGCGCGTCCCTCGAAGCTACTCATAACGCAGCACCTGCACCGGATCGGTGCTCGCCGCCTTCCACGCGGGATAGAGCGTCGCGAGGAAGCAGAAGACCATCGCCATCACACAGATGCCGGCCGTCTGGAAGGGATCGGTCTGGGCCGGCAGCTCGGTGAGGAAGCGCATCGAGGGGTCCCAGATATTCTGCCCCGTCACCAGCCCGATGAAGCTCACCACTTGCTGGCGAAAGGTGATGAACAGGAAGCCGAGCAGCCCGCCCGCCGCCACGCCGAACGCGCCGATCGTGGTGCCGACGGTCACGAAGATGCGCATCAGCCCGCCGCGCGTTGCGCCCATCGTGCGCAGCACCGCGATGTCGCGCGTCTTGGCGCGCACCAGCATGATCAGCGACGAGACGATGTTGAATGCCGCGACAACGAGGATGATCGAGAGAATGGTGAAAGAGACCACGCGGTCCACCGCCAGCGCCTCGAACAGGTCGGCGTTCATCATTCGCCAGTCGGTGATCTGCGCAACCCCGCTGACCTTCTCATTGAGCGGCTGAAGGATCTGTCCGACACGATCGGGAGCGACGGTATCGAGCTCGATCATCGAGACCGCGTCGCCGAGCAGCAGCAGCGTCTGTGCGTCCTCGATCGGCATGATCGTGAAAACCTTGTCGTAATCGTAAACGCCGATCTCGAAGATCGCGGCGACCTTGTACTTCACGATCCTGGGCATCGTCCCGAACGGCGTCGCCGACCCTTGGGGATTGAGGATCGAGACTTCGCTGCCCACGGTCGCCCCGAGCGATTCGGCGAGCCGCGATCCGATCGCGATCTGCTCGCCGCCGGGCTTGAGGCTGGCGAGCGAGCCGACGATCTCCTTGCCCTTGAGCGTCGGATTGCTCCGGATGTCCTCGACCCGCATCCCGCGCATCTGGATGAACTCGACGCGCCCGTTGAAGGTGGCGAAGAGCGGCTGCTCGATCAGCGGCGTGGCGCTGGTGATGCCCGGAGTCGCGCGCGCCTGCTCGAGCACCTCGCGCCAGTTGCGCAGCTGGCCGCCATAGCCCTGGATCACGGCATGGCCATTGAGCCCGGTAATCTTGTCGAACAGCTCGGCACGGAAGCCATTCATCACGCTCATCACGACGATCAGCGCGGCGACGCCGAGCATCACCGCGACGAGGCTGAACCCCGCCACGACGGCGATGAAGGCTTCGCTGCGGCCGGGAAGCAGGTAACGGCGGGCGATCATCCGCTCGTAGCGCGAAATCAGCATGGAGGCTGCTCTAGGCGACGTCGACGCGAATTCCTACTGCCAACCTTTATGTTGCCGATTCAACACAGGGTGCGGCCAAAACGCGGCTAACCCCTGCAATGCCAGTGACAAATCGCGTGCCGCTGCGTAGCAAACCCGTGTCGAAACGCAGGCAACGGCCGTGGTTCGGGGAGGCTTCCAAGCCCCGCTCGCAGGCAAGTGCGAGCGCGCGGGCTGGAGCCTGACAAAGGGGGCTGACGAGCATTCGTCACGCAGGCGGCCGGGTTGGAAACAGCCCGGCCGTTTGCCGTTTCTGGCTTCCGCCTGCCCAGCGTAATGGAAAGAGAGAGACGGCGCGGGCCCCGCCTCCCTCCCCCTAACCTGCCCCGGCCATGGCGGCAGGCCAGCCCGTATCATCAGAACCGCTTGCTGATCGTGAGTCCGTAGGTGCGCGGATCAGCCGGCTGGCCGACGATCAACCCGGTGCTACCCGACTGGACCGAAAGCAGCTCGAAATAATGCTGGTCGAAGGCGTTGCGCACCCAGGCGTAGAGATTGAGGTCGCCCTTGCGCCAGCCGAGCCGGAAGTTGTTGATCGAATAGGCGCCGATCCAGGTATAGGCCGACGCCGAGGGGTTGGACGAGAATTTGTCGCGCCAGCCGCCGTCATAGCCGAGATAGACTTCGCCCGCGCCCGCGGGCGCACTGGCTTCGCCGCCCCACGCGAACGCCCACTTCGGGATCCCCGGAAGCACCTGCCCCGAAATGTCGCAGAAGGCCGGGCTGAGGCCGCCGGGCGTGCCCGGCGCGCTCGGCGTCTGGCCAGCCGCCGCGGTGGTGCCGCCCGACAGCTCGGGCGGGCACGGCGCATCCTTGAAGTCGATATATCTGGCATCGTTGAAGGTGCCGTTGGCGTAGAGGCTCAGTCGCCGGCTCGGGCGGAAGCTCGAGTCGAACTCGAATCCGCGCACGCGCACCTTGCCGGCATTGGCGAGATAGCCGCGGATCACCCCGAGCTGGCCGTTGGTGACGGTCGCCTGATAATCCTCGATCTCGGTCCAGAAGCTCGCGAGGTTGAGCGTCACGCGCCGGTCCGCGAACTGCGTCTTGAGGCCGATCTCGTAATGGTTGACCTTTTCGGGCTTCACCGTCGCGGCTGAAAGGATCGGGTTGTTGCTGGCGTCGAGCGGCAGGCCCGACAAGTTGATGCCCCCCGATTTGAAGCTGCGCGCGTAGGTCGCATAGCCGTGCACGCCGGGCGAGAAGTCGTAGGACAGCGTCAAATCCCCTGAGACGTTCCAGTCGCTGAACTCGGGCTGGTAGCTCTGCGGCGCGAGCACGCCACGCTGATCGCTGTTGAGCGTCGTGCTGCCCGTGCCCGTGGTCACCACCGCAACGTACGAGCCGCTCTTCTTGTCGTAGTTCAGCCGCAGGCCCGGCTGGAAATGGAAGCCGTCCAACACTTCCCAGCTGAGCTTGCCGAACACCGCGAAGCTGGTGTTGTCGAAGCCGATTGCGTTGGTCGAGGTCAGCCCGTTGAGCACCGCCGGATCGTTGGCGTTCGCGCTGGTCGGGTTGAGCAGCCAGCGGCTCGCCGCCGCGCCCTGCACCTGCGATCCTTGCGTATCGATCTTCTGATGGAACAGGAAGGCGCCGAGCGTGTAGTCGAGCCGCCCCGCGCCGTTCGAGGTGAGCCGCAGCTCCTGGCTGACTTGCTTCTGCTGCGACGGGTTCTGCGAGACCGTGGTGATCGGGAGACCGATGAAGTCACGGTCGTTCGCCGGCTGCCAGTCCCAGTAGCGCCAAGCGGTGACCGACGTCAGCGTCGCCGGCCCGAGATCCCAATTGGCCACGAGCGAGGCGCCGCCGATCTCCTGGCGCGAATTGATGTCAGCATCGAGATCGGTGACGCGATCGAACGGATCGGTGCTCGGCGGCGCATAGCCGAACGCGGCGGCGAGCCCGGCGTATTGGCGGTTGAGCGGTCGCTGCGTCGCGCCGGTGCGCGCATAGATCTGCACGCAGCACAAAGGGTTCTGCAGGTTGAAGTCGCCCGACAGCGTAAGGTCGAGATCGTCGGAGGGCTTCCACAGCAGCTGGCCGCGAAACCCGATATTGCTCTGGCGGTGCAGATATTCGTCGGTGCGGACGTTGTGGATCGTCCCCCCGCGGCTGGTCACCGAGCTCGAGATGCGCGCGGCGAGCTTGTCGCTCAGTGGACCCGAGACCGACGATTTGGCCTGGATGAAATCATAGTTGCCGACGCTCAGCTCGACCTTCGATTCGGGCGTGAAGCTCGGCGCGCGCGTGGTGATGTTGACTGCGCCCGCGGTCGTGTTCTTGCCGTAGAGCGTGCCCTGCGGCCCGCGCAACACTTCGACGCGTTCCAGGTCGATGAAGTCGAAGGTCGCCGAGGCAGCCCGGCTGTAATAGACCTGGTCGACATAGATGCCGACGCCCTGCTCGATCCCGTCGTTGGTCAGGCCGAACGGCGCGCCGAGCCCGCGGATGTTGGCCGCCGAGTTGCGCGGATTGGTCGAATAGAATTGCAGCGTGGGCTGAAGCTGGGTCAGGCGATTGACGTTATAGGCGCCCGTTTCCGCCAACGCCTCACCCCCGATCACCGACATGGCGATTGGCACGCTTTGCACCGTTTCGGCGCGGCGCCGCGCGGTGACCACGATGTCGCCGCCGCGCTGCTGCGCGGGGCCGAGCCGCCCCGCCGCCCCCGTCTCCGTCTCCGGCACTGATGCAGGGTCCTGATCCGCGGCCGGCGCCGGTGACTGTCCCTGTGCCGTTTGCGTCACGCTTTCGGATGGAGAAGCGGCCGGAGCGGCCAACAGGATGGCAAGCGTAATCGACATCGACATCGTCCCCTGAACTGTTGATGCAACGTCCATCAACAAAGTGGGGATTGCAATAC
>JAEWCK010000290.1 GCA_023390675.1 Pseudomonadota bacterium | reverse complement strand
ACACAACCCAGACCGAGACCGCCGGAGCGGAAGAAGCCGAGGCTCCCGAAGCCGAGGCGCCTGCCGCCGAGGGTGGCGAGGCCGAGGCCGCGGGCGAATAATATCGACCAAAGAGGGGGCCGAATGCGATATCTTGGTGCAGTGCTGCTCAGCGTTTCCATGATGCCGGCGGCGTTGCCGGCGCATTCGGCTCCCTCTCGCTTGGCCGAGGACGCAGACCGCGACGTTGTCTGCTACGCCTACAAGGCGTCCGAGGCGTCGGCCGCCAAGGAAGCGGGCGACAGCGACAAGTTCGCCACCCTGCTCTCGCAGTCGATGTTCTTTCGCGGCATCTCGGCCGAGCGCTACAAGACCGCGGCCGAATTCGGCGCCAGGCGCGACGCGGGGATCGCCGATCTGGCGCTTGCGCTCAAATATGACGGCAAGAGCCTGCTCGAGGCCGAATGCAACGCGCGGATGCGCGTGGCGCTCGGCGGCAATTGATCGAGCCGGCTCGCCGAACACTGGCGATTTCGCGATGCAGCTCTGGGTAGGTCTCGGCAATCCGGGCCCGACATATGCGATGCACCGGCACAATGTCGGCTTCATGGCGGCCGACGCCATTGCCGAAGTGCATGGTTTCTCCGCGCCCAGGAAGCAATTCCAGGGCTGGACCCAGGAGGGTCGGATCGGTCCCGAGAAGATCGTGCTCCTGAAGCCCGCGACCTTCATGAACGAGAGCGGCCGCGCGATCCGCGCTGCGATGGACTTCTACAAGCTGACACCCGCCGACGTGACCGTCTTTCACGACGAGCTCGATCTCGTGCCGATGAAGGTCAAGGTGAAGACCGGCGGCGGCGCGGCGGGGCATAACGGCCTGCGCTCGGCCGACTCGCATATCGGCCCCGATTTCCGGCGCGTGCGGATCGGCATCGGGCATCCCGGGCACAGGGACCGCGTCCATGGCTATGTGCTCGGCAATTATCATAAGACCGAGATCGAGCCGCTGACCGACATGCTCGGCGCGATCGCCGCGGAGGCCGAGTGGCTCGCAGCCGGCGACGATGCGCGCTTCATGAACGAAGTCGCGCTCAGGCTGCAGGACTGACGTCCGCACGCGCCTCCCAGGCGAAGTCGTAGAATACGCGGAAGCAATTGCCGTCGAGATCCTCGGCGTAGAATTCGTAGAGCTTGTAGGGCATCGCCGCGGGCCGCGTCGCGATCCTCACCCCCGCTGCAGCCCATTCGGCATGCAGCGCGTCGATCTCGGCGCGACTGGACAGATTGATCCACAATGTCATCGGGCCCCTCGCGCCATTGCTCGCCAGGAACAGGCGCGCCGCGCCGCGCGACAGGCCGGCGAGACCGATCTCCTCGTCCGACCAGTCGATCGTGAAGCCCAGCCGATCGCGGTACCAGGCGAGCGCCTCGGGCAAGGCCGCGACCTGGATTTCGGGGCATGGCGACGGGAACTGCATGGACGGTCCTCCCGCCCCGTATGCTCGCCCCAAATAGGCGGTGTCGCAAGCAAAAGGGGCCCCGGTTTTCCGGAGCCCCTTTCCTGTCCCGATGGGTCGGGCGCTTACTTCTTGCCGACGATGTCGCCAATCAAGCGCTGCTGCGCGCCGCCGACCGTGCCCGAGGCGGCGAAGGTGACGCCCACCTGTTCGCCCGCCGAGCCGAACAGCCCGCCGACGATCGTGCCCGAAAGCGGGCTACCGGTGGTAAAGCTGCCGGTGAACTGGTTCTGGCCGACCGGGATCGAGCCCTGCATCGTGAAATTGGCATAGGGCACCGCCGCGCCGCCGCCCGGGGGCAGCGTGGAGAGCGCCATGGTGATGTCGGCGACGCCGGTCGCGAAATTGACCGTCAGCGTCACCGTGCCGGTGACGCGGCTGATCGTAGTGGTCGCGCCCGTGGTGCTGATCAGCCGGCCGACGACACGCGCCGTATAGGGCACGGTGCCCGTGGTCGGCAGGTCGCTCGGCACGCTCGGATAGCCGAAGACCGAATAAGTCAGCCGCTTGGCGCCCGCGGTCGAATCGCCGCGCCACCAATTGCCGTAGCTCACCCGGGTGAGCGCCAGCGCCGCGTCGCTCGTCACGGTGCCCGGCACCGTGTTGTTGAGCAACTCGAACTGGGCGAACTTGCCTGCGGTGGTGGCGTCGTCGGTGCGGAAGGAGAATTCAGGGTTCGCCACCGCCGACGGCGTCTGGATGTTCGTGCTGACGAAGCGCGATTCCTCGACATTCTCACGGATCACGAAAGTCGACGTGGTCGCCGTCGGCGACGGATCGATCGCGAGTCGGACGCGGTCCGAGCGCATCTCGGTGCCCGCGGCGCCGAGGGTGACGGCGCTGGTCGCCGGATCGCCGGTGTAGCTGGTGGTCGCATCGAACGTGACGAACTCGGTCGCCGCCGCGATCGGGAATGCCGAATAGCTTGGCGATGCGGTAGGCGTCGGCGAGGCAGTTCCGGTCGGCGTGGGGGTGGGCGTCGCGTCGTCGCCACCGCCGCCTCCGCTGCAGCCCGACAGCGCAATCGCGGCCATGGCGGCGCTCATGAAGATGTGACGGCGAATCATTCCCAACTCCCTCGTAATCGCACACGCCCACGAAGGGCCTGAAGCTCCTGTACCCCAACTGAACGGGGCTCCGTCAAGCGACGAACGGAGGCGTTCCATCCCGTGGCATTGCGGCGGTTTGAGGGCTTTAGGGCGCAGGCCTTCGCCCCGCAAGGGCGGGGAGCCGAAGCGAGGCGGAGGCGTCCCGCCCCGGATCGGGGCGGCTCAGGCGCCCTTGGGCTTGAGCTGCCTGCGGAGCGCTTCCATCCGGGCCGCGCGCCCGACCTTGTCCTTGCCGGCGAGCGGCCCCTTACCCATTTCCGCCACGGCCTGGATGCAGCTTCCGACGATATTGAAACCGCGGCCATATTGCTCGGTGGTCGAGACGGTGCCGTCGTTGTTGGCATCGCCGCCGCCGGTGAACGTCTTCACGTCGTTGGCATAGGCCCAGTTGACGTAATCGTGCGTGTTGGCGCGGTTGAGCGCGGGGGCGCCGCCCTCGCCTGCAACGATCTCGCTGCCGAGCACGCCCTGCAGCTTCCCGGCATAATAATCCTCGTAGATCGCGAGATCGCCGATTCCCGCCGCGCTTAGCGCCGGCTTCTGCCAGCGCAGCGCCGAGAGGCACTCGACATTGTGGGCGATGCCTTCCTTGAGCTTGTTCGCCTTCTCCGCCTCCGCCGCGCGCGCCCTGGCCTCCGCATCGGCCTTTTCGCCGGCCGCGCCGTCGCATGCGGACAGGCCGAACGCGAGCGCGAGGCACGCGAATGTCACCTGCGTCTTCATATGGCTTCTCCCCCTCCAGAGGGGAGCGAGTTTGCCACGCAGGGTCCCCAAGTCAACGCACTGGCAATGGCAGGCGCAACGCTCTATCGGGGCGCCTTTCCCGAACATTCGAACAGGCTTTTCTCCATGGGTTTCCGCTGCGGCATCGTCGGGCTTCCGAACGTCGGCAAGTCCACGCTCTTCAACGCGCTGACCGAGACCGCGGCGGCGCAGGCGGCCAACTATCCCTTCTGCACGATCGAGCCCAATGTCGGGAACGTCGCGGTGCCCGATCCGCGGCTCGACAAGCTCGCGGCGATCGCCAGCTCGCAGAAGATCATCGAGACCCAGCTCGGCTTCGTCGACATCGCCGGACTGGTCCGCGGGGCGAGCAAGGGCGAAGGGCTCGGCAACCAGTTTCTCGGCAACATCCGCGAGGTCGACGCGATCGTCCATGTGCTGCGCTGCTTCGAGAATGACGACATCCAGCATGTCGACAACAAGGTCGATCCGATCGCCGATGCCGAGACGGTCGAGACCGAGCTGATGCTCGCCGACCTCGAGAGCCTCGAGAAGCGCGTGCCCAATCTCGTCAAGAAGGGGCAGCAGGGCGACAAGGAGGCGAAGATCGCCGCGTCCGTGCTCGGCCAGGCGCTCGAGCTGCTGCGCGACGGCAAGCCCACGCGGCTCACCGAGCCGAAAGACGCGGAGGAGGCCCGCGTGTTCGCGCAGGCGCAGCTCTTGACCGGCAAGCCGGTCCTCTATGTATGCAACGTCAACGAGGAAGACGCGGCGAACGGCAATGCGCTATCGGCCAGGGTGTTCGAGAAGGCGAAGGCCGAAGGCGCCGAGGCGGTGGTCGTCTCGGCCGCGATCGAGGCCGATATCGCGACGATGCCGCCCGAGGAGCGCGGCGACTTCCTCGCCGAGCTGGGGCTCGAGGAGACCGGGCTCACCCGGGTGATCCGCGCGGGCTACAAATTGCTCCACTTGCTCACTTTCTTCACCGTCGGCCCCAAGGAAGCGCGGGCATGGACGGTGCATCAGGGCGCGACGGCGCCAGAGGCGGCCGGCGTGATCCACAGCGATTTCGAGAAGGGCTTCATCCGCGCGGAGACGATCGCCTACGACGATTATGTCTCGCTGGGCGGCGAGGCGCGCGCGCGCGAGGCCGGCAAGCTGCGCGCCGAAGGCAAGGCCTATGTCGTCCATGACGGCGACGTGATGCACTTCCTGCATAGCTGAGGGTCGCGCGTCAGCGGTTGGCCAGCTCCGACGCCAGCCACAGCAAGGCCGCTTGGCCGTGCAGGTCGCCGATCGCGCGCGGGCGGGCGAGGTAGTAGGCGGCTTCCTTCGACTTGCCCGTGCCGACGCAAATCTCGGTCAGCTTGCCGTCGGGCTGGACATAGGGGATGAGCGCGTCCCACGCCTTGCGCGCCGCGCGCGAATAGGCGCGGCCGGTGAGCAGGCCCTTGCGCGCGCCGAGCGCCATCGCGAAGGCGAACATCGCAGTGCCGCTCGTCTCCTTCCACGCATCGGGCCGGTCGATCAGCTGGCGCCACATCCCGTCCTCGGCCTGATTGGCGAGCAACGCCGCCATCATCTTGCGCCAGGCGGCGAGGATGACTGGGCGATCGGGGTGGTTCGCGGGCAGCTCCGAGAGGATCTCGGCGAGCCCGGCGGCGACCCAGCCGTTTCCGCGCGCCCAGAAGAAGGGCGCGTCGGTGCCGTGATGGAACAGCCCGTTGGGCTGCTGGAGCTTGACGACATAGAGCCGCGCCATCAGCGCCGCGCGATCGAGATACTTGCGGTCCTTCGTCGCGCGCCACGCCTCGGTCTGGAGCGCGCCGATCATCCAGATATCGTCGATCCAGTAGCGTGCCTGGGCAGTGAGCCCGTCCGGCGTGGTCTCGCGCCACTGGCCGTCCGCCATTTCGAGCCCCCGCGCCAGATCGTCGGACATGCCGGCCTTCAGCGACAGCGCGAGCGGCCAGACGCCATAGACGTTGACGTCGACATGATTGGCGGTGTTGACCTTCTTCGCGTCGACCCAGCGACCGTGGCGCTCGCGAATGCGGCCCCGGAGTGCGGTGTCGTGCATGGCGGCGGCGAGGCGGAGCGCGCCATAGGCCGTCGCGACTTCGGCATAATGCAGCCCGAGCACCAAACCATCGCGCGAGCGGTATGGCATGAAATCGGGCCGGGCGAGCCACTCGTTCGCGACGAGCGTGCCCACTCGGGCGGGTGAGGACACGTTGGCTCGGGCGAGCGCAGGGAGCGGCGCCGCGGCGAGCGCGAGCAAGAGTTCGCGCCGCTTCATGCCGCCTCGAAGGCGCTGAGGATGGGGCAGCGCCCTGCCCCGCCCCGGCCACACTCGCTGGCCAGCCGCCGCAACGCATCACGCGCAGCGGTAAGCTCGGCAATGCGCGCATCCAATGCGCCGATTCGCTCGTGGGCGAGCGCGCGCGCCCGCGGCCGGTCGTCGCGCGCGTCGAGATCGAGCAGCTCGCCGATCTGCTCGAGCGTGAATCCCGCCGACTGCGCCGAACGGATGAACCGAAGCCGCTTGAGATCGCTATCGCCGTAGCGCCGGAAGCCGTCATAGGGCCCGCCGCGATCGGGCGCGTCGAGCAGGCCGCGACGTTGATAATAGCGCACCGTCTCCACGCCGACGCCGCCCGCTGCGGCAAGCCGTCCGATCGTCATTCCGGCCATGCTTGACTCCGTACCATGGTACTGAAGCTATAGGGGTTCGCATGAACAGTAAAGCAAAGCGCGCGGCACTCTGGCGCATGGTGATGCCCGAGCATGTCTGCCCCTTCGGCCTCAAGTCGACATGGCTGCTCGAAAGCCATGGCTACGAAGTCGAGGACCATTGGCTGAAGACCCGCGCCGAGACCGACGCGTTCAAGGCCGAGCACGGCGTCGAGACCACCCCGCAGACTTTCATCCATGGCGCGCGTATCGGCGGCAACGACGATCTGCGCCGATTCCTCGGCCTTCGCGTGAGGGCAAAGGGCGAGACCAGCTATCGCCCGGTGATCGCCGTTTTCGGGATAGCCGCGCTGATGGCGCTGGCGGCGAGCCATGCGGTGCTCGGCACGCCCTTCACTCCGCGTGCGGCCGAATGGTTCGTGAGCTTCAGCATGTGCGTGCTCGCCATGCTCAAGCTACAGGACGTCGAGCGCTTTTCGACGATGTTCCTCAACTACGACCTGCTTGCGCGGCGCTGGGTGCCCTATGCTTATGTCTATCCCTACGCCGAGGGGCTCGCGGGCGTGCTGATGACTGCGGGGGCGCTGACCTGGCTTTCCGCCCCGCTCGCGCTCGTCATCGGCGGGATCGGCGCGGTCTCGGTGTTCAAGGCGGTCTATGTCGAAAGGCGCGAGCTGCGCTGCGCCTGCGTCGGCGGGTCGAGCAACGTGCCGCTGGGCTTCGTCTCGCTCACCGAAAACCTCATGATGATCGCGATGGCCGTGTGGATGATTGTGCGGCCGATGGGAGACATGTGATGCGCGTAGTGCTGTTCGCCGCCGTGCTGCTCGCGCCCCTGCCCGCCTTCGCGCAGGATCATCGCGGCCACACCATGCCGCCGAACTCGGATATACCGGCGGCGCCTGCGCCGCAGGACCACCCTATGCACGACATGCCGGGCATGGCGGAAGAGGCCGCAGCCTATGACGCGGCGACGCTGCCCGCCAACAGCGCCGCCGGCTCGGGCACCTCGCGCCTCCCGGCTGCCGACGGGATGATGCAGGGCGGCTTCCATTCCATGACGGGCGACTGGATGCTGATGGCGATGGGATCGGCGATGCTCGCTTATACCGATCAAGGCGGCCCGCGCGGCGATACTGCCGCCTACACCGCCAGCATGGCGATGCTGCAGGGGTCGCGCGAGTGGGCGAGCGGGGCGAAGCTCACGCTCGGCGCGATGGCGAGTCTCGACCCGGTCAATGGCCGGCGTGGCTATCCCGATCTCTTCGCCAGCGGCGAGACAGCGCACGGGCAACCGCTGGTCGATCGCCAGCACCCGCACGATCTTTTCATGGAGCTGTCCGCGCGAATCGATGCGCCGCTGTCGAGGCGCCTTACCGGCTTCGTCTATGCCGCTCCGGTCGGCGAGCCCGCGCTTGGCCCCTCGGCGTTCGTCCATCGCCGATCGGCGCGCTACCTGCCCCTCGCGCCGATCGCACATCACTGGTTCGACAGCACGCACATCACTTATGGCGTGGTCACTGCAGGTCTCGCCACCAAGGGGTTCCAGTTCGAAGCGTCGGCATTCCGCGGACGCGAGCCCGACGAGCATCGCTGGAACATCGAGACACCAGCGCTCGACAGCTGGAGCGTCCGCGCCACATGGTCGCCGCGCCCCGAATGGGCGCTCCAGCTCAGCCATGGCCGGCTTGAGCAGCCCGAGGCGACGCATCCCGGCGAGGACGAGCGCCGCACCACCGCCAGCGTGCACTATGGGCGTGGCGACATTTCCGCGATGCTCGCCTTCTCGGCCAAGGACCGCCTGCCCGGCCCGACGCTTACCGCATGGCTGGGCGAGGCGAACTGGGATCTGTCGAAGCACCACAGCCTGTTCGGTCGCATCGAGAATGTGGCCAATGACGAGCTCTTTCCGGACCATGCCGATCCGCTCCATGATCGGGTCTTTCGCGTGACACGGTTCGAGGGCGGCTACGCGTACCGGATTCCGCTCGGCGCGGGCGAACTGGCGCTCGGCGGATCGCTTGCCGCCTACGCCAAACCTCCCGCACTCGACGCCGCTTATGGGCGCGCGCCGTTCGGCTACACGCTGTTCGCCCGGCTCGGCCTGGGCATGTAGCGACTTCCCAGCGAAACATATCGCTGCCATGGCCGCAGCCATGCGCTGGTATTCGAAGCTCGCCGCTGCGGCGCTCGCCGCGATCCTTCAGGCCTGCGCGACCGCGCCCGTCGCCGCGCCGCCACCCGTTTTCGTCCCCGCCGCCGGCACGCGCGCGCCGGTGACGATCCTCGTCTCGATCGACGGCTTCCGATGGGACTATCTCGAGCGCGGCGTGACGCCCAATCTCTCACGCCTCGCGGCCGAGGGAGCGAGCGGGCCGATGCGGCCTAGCTTTCCCAGCAAGACCTACCCCAATCACTGGACGATCGTCACCGGTCTGCGCCCCGATCGGCATGGCATCACGGCCAACAAGATGGAGGATCCGGCGCGGCCCGGCGAGACCTTCACCATGGCGACCGACGATCCCTTCTGGTGGAATACCGCCGATCCGATCTGGATCGATGCGGAGAAGGCCGGCATCCGCACCGCGACCTTGTTCTGGCCCGGCTCGAACGTCGCGATCGGCGGGCACAAGGAGAAGCCCGGCGACTGGGAGACGATCGGCGGCGCGCGGCCCGAGGACTGGCAGCAATTCAACCAGTCGGTTACCGGCGAGCAGCGCGTCAACGGCATCCTCGACTGGGTGCGCCGTCCCGCGGCGATCCGGCCCAAATTCCTGACGCTCTATTTCGACGACGTCGACAGCGCAGGGCATGATTTCGGCCCCGGCGACAAGCGCACGCTCGAAGCGGTCGCGCGGGTCGACACATGGATTGGCGAACTCGTCGCCGGGCTCGCAGCGATGGGCCAGCCCGCCAATCTCGTCATCCTCGCCGATCACGGCATGGCGGCGACGAGCAGCGATCGGATCGTGCTGCTCGGCGATTACGTACAGCCCGACGATTACCACCTCGTCGAATCCGGCGTCTATGCGAGCCTCACTCCCGCTCCGGGGAAGGAAGCAAAGGTCGAGGCCGCGCTGCTCGGCAAGCATCCGCACATGGAATGCTGGCACAAGAGCGAGATCCCGGCGCGCTTCCATTACGGGACCAACCCGCGCATCCCGGCGATCTTCTGCCTCGCCGAGACCGGCTGGCTGATCAACACCAGGCCGCCGTCCGGCGCCTTCAGCGAAGGCAATCACGGCTACGACAATTTCGCGCCCGAGATGCGCGCGCTATTCATCGCGAGCGGCCCGGCATTTCGCGCGGCGAAGCTCGACGCGTTCGACAATGTCGACGTCTATCCGCTGCTCCGCGACTTGCTTGGGCTGCCGCCCAAAGCCGGCGTGGATGGCGATGACGCCGTGTTCAAGGGCACGCTGATCCGTTAACCCCTCTCCGTCACCCCGGCCTTGTGCCGGGGTCCACCGCGCGGCGGGCGAGTACTTTGAGCCTCTGGCTGCTCGCTGGCGGATGAGTGGACCCCGGCAC
>JAEWCK010000279.1 GCA_023390675.1 Pseudomonadota bacterium | reverse complement strand
ATCCCTTGCTTGCGCGTAGCGAATGCTACGCGTCTGCGCTGCGCTTCTTGCCAGCGGGCCTCTTCGGGCGATCACGATCCCTATCGGTAGCAAGGATACACCCCCTTAGTCCTTCAGGATCTTCTTGAGCGCCTCGCCGATGCGGACGGGGCCGGGGAAATAGGCCCATTCGAGGCTGTGGGGATAGGGCGTGTCGAAGCCGGTGACCCTCTCGACAGGGGCTTCGAGATGGTAGAAGCAGCGTTCCTGGACGAGCGCCGAGAGCTCGGCGCCGAAGCCGCCGGTGCGCGTCGCCTCATGGACGATCAGGCAGCGGCCGGTCTTCTTCACCGACCCCTCGATCGCCTCGATGTCGAGCGGAACGAGCGTACGCAGATCGATGATCTCGGCGTCGATACCCATCTCCTCGACCGTGCTCGCCACGACATGGACCATCGTGCCGTAGCAGAGGATCGACACGGCGTCGCCAGCGCGGACAGTGGCGGCCTTGCCGAGATCGACGCGGTAATAGCCCTCGGGCACTTCGCCCGCCGGATGATTCGACCAGTTCTTCGAAGGACGATCGTAATGGCCGTCGAACGGGCCGTTGTAGATGCGCTTGGGTTCGAGGAAGAGGACGGGATCATTGTCCTCGATCGCGGCGATCAGCAGCCCTTTGGCATCGTAGGGCGTCGAGGGAATCACCGTCTTGATGCCCGAGACATGCGTGAAAATGCCCTCGGGCGACTGCGAGTGCGTCTGGCCGCCGAAGATGCCGCCGCCATAGGGACTGCGCACGGTGATCGGCGCAGTGAAGTCGGCCGCCGAACGATAGCGCAGGCGGGCGGCCTCCGAGACAAGCTGGTCGAGCGCCGGGTAGATATAGTCGGCGAACTGAATCTCGGGGACAGGCCTGAGGCCGTACGCGCCCATGCCGATCGCGACGCCGATGATGCCGATCTCGGTGATCGGCGTGTCGAAGGCGCGGGTCTTGCCGTATTTGGCCTGGAGCCCTGCGGTCGCGCGGAAGACGCCGCCGAAATAGCCGACGTCCTCGCCCATCACGACGACGTTGGAATCGCGCTCCATCATCACGTCCATGGCGGAGTTGATCGCCTGGATCATGTTCATGCGGGTCGTCTCGCTCATATCCCCGCTGCCTCGCGCTCGTCGCGCATCTGCTGGCGTTGCTCGGCGAGGTGCCAGGGCATTTCCTCGAACACGCCCTCAAACATCGTGTCGAAGGGCTGGTGCATGCCGTGGCCGAGGATGCCGTTCTTCTCGGCCTCCTTCTGCGCGTTCTTAACCAGCTCGGCGAGTTCGAGATCCTGCGCCTTGTGGCGCTCTTCGTCCCATTCGCCGAGCGCGATGAGGTGGTCCTTGAGTCTGCGGATCGGATCGCCGAGCGGCCAGGCGTTGGGCTCGCCCGCCGAGCGATAGGCCGAAGGATCGTCTGAAGTGGAGTGTCCCTCGGCGCGATAGGTGAAATGCTCGATGAGGGTCGGCCCCTGGTTCGTCCGTGCGCGCTCGGCCGCCCATTCGGTCGCCGCGTACACCGCGAGTGCGTCGTTGCCGTCGACGCGCAGTCCGGCAATGCCATAGCCGATCGCGCGCGCCGCGAAGGTCGTCGCCTCGGCGCCGGCGAAGCCCGAGAAGCTCGAGATCGCCCATTGATTATTGACGACGTTGAGGATGACCGGCGCCTTGTAGACCGTCGCGAAGGTCATCGCCGAGTGGAAGTCGCCCTCCGCGGTCGAGCCCTCGCCGCACCAGGTCGCGGCGATGCGATTGTCTCCCTTGGCCGCGCTCGCCATCGCCCAGCCCACCGCCTGCGGATATTGGGTCGCGAGATTGCCCGAGATCGAAAAGAACCCGAACTCCTTCGCGGAATACATGATCGGCAGCTGGCGGCCCTGGAGCGGATCGCCCTTGTTCGAATAGATCTGGTTCATCATCGCCACGAGCGGATAGCCGCGCGTAATCAGGATGCCCTGCTGGCGATAGGAGGGGAAGCACATGTCGTCAGCCGCGAGCGCCATCGCCGCGCCCACCGACACCGCCTCCTCGCCGGTCGATTTCATATAAAAGCTCGTCTTGCCCTGGCGCTGAGCGCGAAACATGCGCTCGTCGAAGGCACGGGTGAGCGCCATAGCGCGGAGCATCCGGCGCTTGGCTTCGGCATCGAGCCGCGGGTCCCAAGGGCCGACCGCCTGGCCGTTCTCGTCGAGCACGCGCACGAGCGTGTAGGCGAGTTCGTGAAAGCTCTGCGCATTATCGGCTGTATCGGGACGGCGTACGCTGCCCGCGGGGGGAACGTCGACGTCGCCGAAATCGGCCTCGTCGCCCGGTCGAAAGCGGGGCTCGGGCACGTGCAGCGAAAGCGGCGGCAGATTGGCGCGCTGGCCGGTCAAAACGTCTCTCCGATCTGGTCCGGCTCTTTGGCGCCAAGGACTCATTGTTTCAGGCGGCTGTTATAAAATTACAACGACTTTGGCGAGTCCCCCTTTGGACGCGGAGGATTGACTCTAACGGAGAACGGAACAGAATAGGAACATCTTCTGTTCTCCGAGTCGTTAGCAACCGAGTCATAGCCGTGGCCGATCCTGCCGTCCTGAAGCAATTGCGCGAGACCCTAAGCGGTCTGGAGACCGGCGGGTTCCGCCGGCGGCCGGCGCTGCCCTTCGGAATCGGTGCACTCGATTCGCGGCTGGCCGATGGCGGGCTCAGGCTCGATGCGCTCCACGAAGCCACAGGCGGCAGCAGCGACATGGCCGACGATTGCGCGACGACCCTGTTTCTCGCCGGGATTGCCGCGCGCGCGTGGGGGCCGGTGCTGTGGGTGGTGCGACGGCACGACCTGTTCGCACCGGGGCTGGCACAGGCGGGGCTCGCGGCAAAGCGACTGATCTATGCCGAGGCGCGCGACGATGCCGAACTGCTCGCAATCATGGAAGAAGGGCTCCGGCATCGCGGGCTCGGCGCCGTGATCGGCGAGGCCCGACGCGCGGACATGACCGCGACGCGACGGCTCCAGCTCGCGGCCGAAGGCGGGCGGACGATCGCGCTGCTGCTCAAGCGCGCGCCGCGCGAAGGCGCCGATCCGATCGGCATGCCCTCGGCTGCAGTGACGCGCTGGCGCGTGACGTGCGCGCCTTCGACGCCCCTGCCCGTGGCGGGAGTAGGACGGCCGCGCTGGCGGCTCGATCTGGTGCGGCAAAAGGGAGGCGCGCCGTTCGAAACACTGGTGGAGGCATGCGATGAAACGGGTCGCTGCGCTCTTCCTGCCGCAATGGCCGATCGAACGGCTGCGGCGGGGGGAGCGGCGCGGCGCGCCGCCTGACGCGCGCGCTTCCGCCTCGCCCGATACCGGGCCGCAAGCGGGCTCGGTGC